>JALVEX010000396.1 GCA_027030435.1 Paracoccaceae bacterium | reverse complement strand
TCCCTACCGGCGCGTGATGAAGCGCAGCGAATACGAGGAAACCATGGCGGCGCTCCAGATCGAGCTTGTGAAGATGCAGGCCCATGTGAAGGAAAGCGGCGCGCGGCTCTGCGTGATCTTCGAGGGCCGCGATGCGGCCGGCAAGGGGGGCACCATCAAGCGGCTGCGCGAAAATCTCAATCCGCGCGTGGCGCGCGTGGTGGCGCTTTCCAAGCCCACAGAGCGCGAAGCCAGCGAATGGTATTTCCAGCGCTACGTGCGCCAGCTGCCCGCCGGGGGCGAGATCGTGCTCTTCGATCGCTCCTGGTACAACCGGGGCGTTGTGGAGCATGTGTTCGGCTTCTGCACGGATGAGCAGCGCGCCCGCTTCTTCCGCCAGCTCCCCGAATTCGAGGACATGCTGGTGAGCGAGGGCATCGCCTTCCTCAAGATCTGGCTCAACGTGGGGCGCGCCGAGCAGCTTCGCCGGTTTCTGAAGCGCGAGCGCGATCCGCTGAAACAGTGGAAGCTCAGCCGCATCGATGTGGAAGGGCTGAAGAAATGGGATGACTACACCGCCGCCATCCGCGAAACCTTCACCCGGAGCCACCGCCCCGAAGCCCCCTGGAGCGTGATCCGCGCCGATGACAAGCGCCGCGCCCGCATCGCCGCCATCCGCCGGGTGCTCGGCGCCGTCGATTATCCGGGGAAGAACGAAAATATCGTCGCCACCCCCGATCCGAAGATCTGCGGCGGGCCGGAGATCTGGCCCGAGATGCAGGCCGGGGCGGGCGATGGCTAAACGCGGCTATCACCACGGCAATCTGCGCGCCGCCCTGATCGAGGCGGCGCTTGAACTGATCGAGGAAAAGGGCCCCACCGGCTTCACCCTTTCCGAGGCCGCACGGAAGGCGGGGGTGACGCCGGCGGCCGTCTATCGCCATTTCCGCGGCCGCGAGGATCTGATCGCGGCGATTGCGCGCGAGGGCTACCTGATCTTCGCCGAGGCCATGGAGGCGGCCACCGCCCGCGCGCCCTCCCCCCTCGCCGCCTTCGAGGCCTCGGGGCGCGCCTATCTCGATTTCGCCCGCAGCCACCCGGGCCATTACATGGCGATGTTCGAAAGCGGCCTGCCGATCAACCGCGATCCCGAGCTGGCCCGCCTCGCGCTCGCCGCACAGGCCACGCTCGAGCGCCACGCCGAGGCGCTCCTTTCCGCCCTGCCGCCCGAGGCGCGCCCGCCGGCCTCCATGGTGGCGGCGCATGTCTGGGCCATGAGCCACGGGGTGGTGGAGCTGTTTGCCCGCGGCTCCCCCGGCACCCGCTCCCCCTTCCCGCCCGAGGATCTCCTGGAAAGCGGCATCGGCATCTACCTGCGCGGCCTCGGCCTGATCGGAGACGACTGCGAATCCTGACAGGCAGGCCATGACGGCGGCTCTTCAGTATACATCTGCATACCATCTTTCGCCCCCGTCCGCTTTGCGCTAGAAGGCAGGCAAGTGATTCATCCAGCCACCCAAGGAAAGAGGGCCTCCATGAGCAAGATCAAGGTTGATAACCCCGTCGTCGAGCTCGACGGCGATGAAATGACCCGCATCATATGGCATTTCATCCGCGAGAAGCTGATCCTGCCCTATCTGGATATCGATCTGAAATATTACGATCTCTCGATCCAGAAGCGTGACGAAACCGACGATCAGATCACCGTGGACGCGGCCCTTGCGATCAAGAAATACGGCGTGGGCGTGAAATGCGCCACCATCACGCCCGACGAGGCGC
>JALVEX010000395.1 GCA_027030435.1 Paracoccaceae bacterium | reverse complement strand
CACATAGCCGATCATCGAGGCGGCTTCCTCCATCGGCACCATGTCGCGCACGATGGCGCGCGAGAGCACCATGCCCGCCGCCACCACCGCCTGCATCATGCGAAACGCCAGGAATATCCCGACCGTTGGCGCGACGAGGCAGCCGATGGTGGCGAGGATGTAGAGCGCAAGCGCGCCCAGAAGCACCGGGCGGCGGCCGAAACGATCGGAAAGCGGGCCGATCACCAGCTGCAGCGCGCCGCTCATCGCAAGATAGAGCGCCACCGAAAGCTGCATGGTGCGGTAATCGGTGCGGAAATAGGCCGTCATGGCCGGCAGCGAGGGCAGGAACATGTTCATGGTCAGCGCCGCCAGGCCCGCGAGCAGGATCAGGGTCATGATATGGGGTGGCGTGGCGCGGTCCAGAAATTGCGCCTTCGGTTTGATCTGCATGGAGCCGGGGTATCGGCGTTTGTTGACATTGTCAATCAAACGGCAGTGCCAAAGGACTCTGCGCCAGTGCACAGTTGCCCGGAGATTTGCTGATTTGCAATTCGCGTATCTCCCCTTGCCAATATTTTGCAAATTAACGCAAAAAGGCTTTGCCGCGCTGCCCTGTGGGGTTAGTTTGCCCGGAAACCGGCCAGAGGAGCAATCCATGCAGGAAATTCTTGACGAGCTCGAGCGCCGCCGCGAGGTGGCGCGCAAGGGCGGGGGCGAGCGGCGCATCGAGGCCCAGCACGGGAAGGGCAAGCTGACGGCGCGCGAGCGGATCGATCTTCTGCTCGACGAGGGCAGCTTCGAGGAGTTCGACATGTTCGTGGCCCACCGCTGCGCCGATTTCGGTATGGAAAAGGACCGCCCCGCCGGGGATGGGGTTGTTACCGGCTGGGGCACGATCAACGGCCGGCTTGTCTATGTTTTCAGCCAGGATTTTACCGTTTTCGGCGGCTCGCTTTCCGAAACCCACGCCCAGAAGATCTGCAAGATCATGGACATGGCGATGCAGAACGGCGCGCCGGTGATCGGGCTCAATGATTCGGGTGGCGCGCGCATCCAGGAGGGGGTGGCGAGCCTTGCGGGCTATGCGGAGGTGTTTCAGCGCAACATCATGGCCTCGGGCGTGATCCCTCAGATCTCCGTGATCATGGGCCCCTGCGCGGGCGGCGCAGTTTACAGCCCGGCGATGACGGATTTCATCTTCATGGTGAAGGATACGAGCTACATGTTCGTGACCGGCCCCGATGTGGTGAAAACCGTCACCAACGAAGAGGTGACGGCCGAGGAGCTTGGCGGCGCCGGCACGCATACGAAGAAATCGAGCGTGGCCGACGGGGCCTTCGAAAACGACGTGGAGGCGCTGCTGGAGATCCGCCGGCTGTTCGATTTTCTGCCGCTCAACAACCGGGCCAAGGTGCCGGTGCGTCCGTTCTTCGATGATCCCGAGCGCCTCGAACCCAGCCTCAACACCCTGATTCCTGACAGCCCCAATCAGCCCTATGACATGAAGGAGCTTGTGCTCAAGGTGGCCGACGAGGGCGATTTCTACGAGATCCAGAAGGATTTCGCCGGCAATATCATCACCGGGTTCATCCGCCTCGAGGGCCGCACCGTGGGGGTGGTGGCCAATCAGCCGATGGTGCTCGCCGGGGTGCTCGATATCGACAGCAGCCGCAAGGCGGCGCGTTTCGTGCGTTTCTGCGATGCCTTCGAGATCCCGATCCTCACATTCGTCGATGTGCCGGGCTTCCTGCCGGGCACGGCGCAGGAATACGGCGGCGTCATCAAGCACGGCGCGAAGCTCCTGTTCGCCTATGGCGAGGCCACGGTGCCGAAGGTTACCGTCATCACCCGCAAGGCCTATGGCGGCGCCTATGACGTGATGGCCTCAAAGCACCTGCGGGGCGATTTCAACTATGCCTGGCCGACGGCCGAAATCGCGGTCATGGGCGCCAAGGGCGCGGTTGAGATCCTCTATCGCAGGGAGCTTGACGATGCGGAGAAGATCGCCGAACGCACGGCAGATTACGAAAAGCGCTTCGCCAATCCCTTCGTGGCCGCCGAGCGTGGCTTCATCGACGAGGTGATCATGCCCGAATCCACCCGAAAGCGCGTCTGCCGGGCCTTTGCGAGCTTGCGCAACAAGAGCCTGCAGAACCCCTGGAAGAAGCACGACAACATCCCGCTGTGAGTGCCGCGCGCTACATATCTGCTCCGCTCGGGCTTGTGGCCCTTGCCGCTTCCGCCCTGCACGCGGGCGAGGCGGGAGGCATGGCGATCCCCGTGCCTTCGGGCCAGCATGTGGAATGGGTGGAGACCATCTGGGGTCAGCCCGGCCCGGCGGGGCTCACGGTGCGCTTTCGCTTTCTCGCACCGGCGATCGCGCGTGAAAGCGGCGGCATGGCGGCGGATCTGATCGGGCAGGACATGCAGCACCTCTGCGATCACTATGCCCTGCCGCGCATCGCCGATACCGGCCCCCGCCCGGCCCAGATCATCATATCGCTCGCCAGCGCGCCTGTGGAATTCGGCGTGGCCGACCCGGCCGTGACGCAGGTTTTCGAGGCCTACAGCCTTTCCGGTGGCGTCTGTCAATGGGAGGCGTTCTGATGGGCGGGAAACGGGCGTTCGAAGGGGGTATGGATCGGCGGAAAAATGATGCAATCGCGCCACATACCCCCTATGGGGGCAATATTCGGTATGCAACCGGAAAATCTTCGGCTAATGTTTCATTGGCCGCCCCTGGGGTGGGCTTCATGAGGCTTGCGGAAGTTGCCCGTGAGCCTGATATAAGTGGCATAAGCCATAGAGACAGGAGAAAGACATGTCGAAAACAGTCAAGTTCGTTGCTGCACTCAGCCTCGTTGCCTTCGTTGCCGCCTGCGCCCAGCAGGAAGAGCCGGCGCCGATGGACGATACGCCCATGGTCACCGAGCAGCCGACCTACAACAAGGTCTGATCGCTTTTCGGGGCGGGCTTTCGGGCCTGCCCCGCATTGCGCTGCCTTTCGAGGCGCGAAGCCCCCGTGCGCACAGACCGTGTCGCCGGGGTTTTTTAATGTGTTCTTCATTCGCGGGCAAATATACCGGGTATGGAATTCCACTATTGAAATTGTCCCGAAGGCGGGGCTAGCATTCCCCTGCGTAAAGCCAATTCATTACGGAAGGAGAATGACATGCAATTCAGGCATGGTTTGTACACGGCACTCGGCGTGGTCTCGATGGTTGCCGCTTGTGCGCAGACGGCGCCGGAGCCCCAGCCGATTCAGGCAGAGCCGATTTTCAACAAGGTCGGCGAGCCCACGGGCCAGTGCACCGGCGGCTACGATTACAACAGCCAGACCCAGACCTGCGAGCCGCCGCGTTGCGAGAATGGCTATGACAGCCAGGGTATGCCCTGTGACGTCCCGCACAATGGCGGGGATGACAATGGCGGGGGCAACAACACCGGCGGCAATACGACGCTCACGCACCTGTAAGCCTCTTCGAGGCCCGGGCATCGCACCGGGCGCGGATTTGCAGCACCGGGCCGCGCACTCCCAGGGTGCGCGGTCTTCCCTTGGCTTCATTCTGCCTTCGAAGCCACCGCGTGGAGGTCAGGAGCCATGCTGAAGCACCGCGGCTTTCCCTCGCGCCTCACCGGCACCGATTACCACTTCACCATCCGCCGCCCCGGCAAGAAGGGAGCAACGCGGCTGATCGCCCGTGAGCGCTATGCCGATCGCCGCCCTGCCGATCGTGCAGCCGATCAAGCCTTCATGGCCGCCTTGTGGGATTATTTTGGCGAAGAACCCTTCCCGCGCGGCAATCTCGATGCCGGGCGCCTTTCGTGGCTGTTCGGCCGTGAGGTGGTGCCGGCAGAGGATCCCTTTGATCCCGAAAGCTACGATGCTCTGCTCAGGATCGATGTGGAAAAGGCACGCGCGAGCTTCCCGGATGTGTTCGAAGGGGAGGGATGGGAGTGAATTTGGGCGTGAATCTGCTGGATTGTTCTCGTTTTTGGCGGATTTCGGCCCATAATGGCCGATTGTCACTGACAGGCTTTCAATCGGCCCCCGAATCGTTCAGGTTGAGCTTCGAGGCGAGCTCCTCCAGCAAGTTGTTCGCTTCACAATGTCAATACCGTTACCCTTCCCCTTCTGGGTGGTTTGAGCATCTGATGTTCAAACCACCCATTTTCTTTTCCGCCGTCAATTTCGGCCGCCTTCGGCAAGACCCTGCCGAGCCTGTGGATTGTGACGGCACCCCTTTTTTTGCCCCCGGCCAGGTGTTATATTCAGGCATAATAACAAGACTTGTTGGAGGCAGAAGAAGATGCAGATCAAACTCTGGGCCATTGCGGCCATTCTCACCACCACCCTTTCCGGCTGTTTCGAAAGCGATTCCGAGCGTGCCGTTGCCGGTGCGGCGGCGGGTGCGCTGGTGGCTGATGCGATTGATGCCAATGTCGTTGCCGGTGCGGCGATCGGTGCCGGCGCGGGCGCCCTTTGCGACGACGCAGGCCTTTGCAACAACTGAACAGGGGCTGAAAGGCAAACCGCAACCGCCGGGCAGAAGGCATCTGCCCGGCGGCGCATTGCGCAGTTCAGAAGTTGAACTGGAACGAGGTCTGGAAGCGGGTCGCGTTATCGGAAGCGCCCGTCACGATCTCGCGCCGGCCATAGGCGATTTCTGCCCCGATCGTCAGCCTGTCCGTCGGTTTGTAGAACAGATTGGCGTGCACGGTGCTCACGTTGTCCGTATCGGTGGGGGCGAAGGTATCGTCCACCTGATAATAGCCAAGCGCGAGCCCGGCCGTGAGCTTGGGGCTCAGTTCCTGGGAAACCCCGATCGTGGCGCCGCTGGCGGCGATCGTGTGCAGCGTCCCGGCCGCATCCACGAAGGCATCCTGTGCGAAACCGTTGATGATGTAACGCCCTATGCCTTCGCCATAGGTGAAGGAGGCCTGCACCGTACCCCCCTGCCAGAGCGCGGCGTTGCCCGAGAGGTTCACCCCCCAGCCATCCGCGGAATCGTTGGATGTGGGCGAGTTGAAGCGCCGATAGACGCCGGCGAGCTTCACGAAGCTCTTGTCTGTCTTCCAGGCAAGCGCGAGGGTGATGTCGGGGATTTCATCGATCCCGGCACGGATCCCCGCCGTGGTGCTTTCCGAGATCGGCCCTCCGGCATCGCGGCCGCTGAATTCGCTGTTTTCCAGCGAGGCCGAGATCTTCACGTTCTCCGAAACCGGGAATGTATAGCGCAGCTGCGCCTGGCGGATGAAGGGAATGCCCGCCGGCCCGTTGAATTCAACCGTCGTGGGGTAGCTTTCGATCGGCATGAAATTCGACCATGTCTGCCCGACCGTCCAGCCGTTCCATGTGCCATAGGCATGGCGCAGGCGCGGGCTGTAGGAGTTCGAGAAGATCTCGTTGCCGTTGCCACCGAAGAAATCGAATTCGAAATGGGTGGTCAGCGGACCGCTGTTGGTTTGCGAGCTCGTCTTGATGAAAATGCGCGATTGGCGCGCATGGGCGCGGAAGCGGCTGTTGTCGCCGACATCGGAGATCGTGATGCCGTCAACGTTGAAGGCATCGCCGAGGGCTTCATCGAAATCGAAGATGAAATCGGTCTTGATGTAGCCGCCGATCTTGACGGTGAGCCCGGGCGAGAATTTCAGCCGCCCTTCGCCCTCGAGCCCGCTGACGCGCGCTTCGAGCGCCGCGATCTCGGCGCGCAGGTCGGCCGCGGATTGCTGCGCAAGGGCCGGGCTGCCGCCTGCCGCCAGTGCGGCGGTGGAGAGCAGGAGCGCCAGCCTTCGCCCTCTGCTTTTTATGCTGGTTTGCATGGTGTTCCTCCATGTTTGATTTTCGTGAAAGGGGCGCGAAGGATGATGCGCCCCGAGGTGAAGTGTCGCAGGAAAGGCGCGTGGGGTGGGGTCACGTTCAGCGCCGGTTTTCGCACGATCCGGGGAATTGATGTTCACGCCGGATCGCGCCGGAGTGAGGGGCGTGTGAGTATTTTTCACCTGGGCGTGAATGGCGCGCGGCGCGCTTCGCGGTGGTGCATTTCCGGCGCGATTGCTCGGATTGGCCGGACCGAAAGAAAAGAGCAGCCCCGGATCGGGGCGGGGGAAGAAAAGAGAAGGGCAGCCTGATGTTCAACAAGATCCTGATAGCGAACCGTGGCGAAATCGCCTGCCGCGTGATCAAGACGGCGCGGCGCATGGGCATCAAGACGGTGGCCGTCTATTCCGACGCCGACAGGAACGCCCTGCATGTGAAGATGGCCGACGAGGCGATCCACATCGGCCCGCCGCCGGCCGCTCAATCCTATATCGTGATGGAGAAGATCCTCGCAGCGGTGCGCGAGAGCGGAGCCGAGGCGGTGCATCCGGGCTATGGCTTCCTTTCCGAAAACCCGGCCTTCCCCGAGGCGCTGGCGGAAATGGGCGTGGCCTTCATCGGCCCGCCCAAGGCCGCGATCGAGGCCATGGGCGACAAGATCACCTCGAAGAAGCTCGCGCAGGAGGCGGGCGTTTCCACGGTGCCGGGCTACATGGGGGTGATCGGGGATGCAGATGAAGCGGTGAGGATCGCGCGCGAGATCGGCTATCCGGTGATGATCAAGGCGAGCGCCGGCGGCGGCGGCAAGGGAATGCGCATCGCCTGGAATGACGAAGAGGCGCGCGAGGGTTTCCAGAGTTCGAAGAACGAGGCGGCGGCGAGCTTCGGCGATGATCGCATCTTCATCGAGAAATTCATCACCCGGCCGCGCCATATCGAGATCCAGGTGCTGGCGGACAAGCACGGCAACTGCATCCATCTGGGCGAGCGGGAGTGTTCGATCCAGCGGCGCAATCAGAAAGTGATCGAGGAGGCGCCCTCGCCCTTTCTCGATGAAAAGACGCGCCGCGCCATGGGCGCGCAGGCGGTGGCGCTGGCGCGGGCGGTGGATTACGAGAGCGCCGGCACGGTGGAATTCATCGTTGATGGCGAGCGGAATTTCTACTTCCTCGAGATGAACACCCGCCTTCAGGTGGAGCATCCGGTAACGGAGCTCGTCACCGGCATCGATCTGGTGGAACAGATGATCCGCATCGCGGCGGGCGAGACGCTCGAATGCGCGCAGGGCGACGTGAAGCTTGAGGGCTGGGCCATCGAGAGCCGCCTTTATGCCGAGGATCCCTATCGCAACTTCCTGCCCTCGATCGGCCGGCTTTCGCGCTACCGCCCGCCTGCGCCGCGCGCCGCGGGGCCGATGCTCGAAAGCGGCAAGTGGCTCGACGAGGCCGATCCCGGCGAAACC
>JALVEX010000394.1 GCA_027030435.1 Paracoccaceae bacterium | reverse complement strand
GGAGACATCCAGCAGGATCGAAACCGCCAGATCGCGCGCCACCGGGCGGCTCTGGCGCCAGATGCGCTCGCTGCCGCTGCCGCTTGCGATGATATCGACCCGCGCGCGCACCGCCGCTTCCAGATCAAGATCGTCGCCATCGAGGTGGCCCGGGGTCGTCACCCGGCCGGGGCGCAGCGCCTCGAAGCGGCGGCGCACATGCTCGATGCGCCGGCGCGCGCGCGGATCCTGCCGGAAATCCGGGATTTCCCCGCCCGGATCGGCGCGGCTGGTGAGCACGCGCACGTGATCGGGCAGATACTGGCCCGAACGGGCATCCCACTCAGGATAGGTGCAGACGCCCGAGAGCCGCTCGCGATCCACATCCTCGGGCGCAAGATCGAGATGCAGCTTCAGCTTCGTGGCCGGGGTCTTGCTGATCTGCGCGAGGTTCAGCTCCTCCTGATCGTCGGCGGCCTTGCGGGCGTTGTCGGGATCGTCCTCATCGTCCACGCGGCGGTTGAGATTGAGAAACTGCGCCCAGGAAAGGATCGCCTCGAACTTGTGCAGGATCAGGCTGTCGCGCCGCTCGGCCTGTTCGGCCTTCCGGCGCCTGGCGCGGTGGTGCTTTTCCCGGCCGTCGTTTTCTTCCGCCGGGTTTTCATCCGCGCGCTCCGCTTCCCGGGTTTCGACGCCCGAACGCGCGCTCAGCACATGCGCGCGCAGTTCGGGCCAGATCGGCACCGGGCGGAAGGGGCGGTAGCCGCGCGGGGCGGTGAAGGCGGCGATGGTGCTCTCTTTGCCGTTTTCAACGGCCGCCTGCATGGCTTCGGCCTGCTTTGAAAGCGGCGCGTCATCGCCGAGGAGGTGGCGGATCACTTCCTCGAGCGCGGCTTCGGTGGCGGGCAGGCGCGGGAGCGCGCGGCGCAGCTGCAGGCTGCCCGCGGCCAGCGCCTCATGCAGGGCGGCAAGGCCCGGCGCTTCTTCGAGCGTGGCGCGCGTCATCGCCTGCGCGGCCGAGAGGGCCAGAAGATCGGCCTGCAGGGGATCGGCGGCGGTGACGCGTTCGGGCGCATGGGCGAGCATGGCCGCGAGCCAGAGGTAGAGCGCCCCGTTGGCTTCGCGCGAGGGAAACACCGCGAGGCGCGCGGGCAGGCGCAGCACCTCGCCATCGAAGCTGGCGCGGGGGAGGTGATCGGCCTCTGCGCCGAGGCGGCGCTTGAGGGAAAGGCGGTGATGGCTCACCTCATCGCCCACCGCCCGCAGCTCGGCCCCGGGCCTGCCCCCGAGGCCGCGGAAAAAGACTGCCAGCCGCCCGCCAACCTCCGAAAGGCTGACCGCGGCCCCCTGATGCGCCTCGGGCGCATCGAGGCGGCTGGCAAATTCGTGCCACAGCTTCCCGACGGTTTCCTCGGGCTCCCATGGCTCGATTTCGATCCGCGTCATGGCCGAGCCTCACCCAAAGATGGCCGTGACGAGATCGAGGAGGCCGCGTTTCACATCTTCGTCATCGCTGAGGGGCTCGATCATCGCCGCGCGCACCGCGCGCTCCACCGGCATGCCCTGATGGATGAGCGTGGCGGCATAGACGATGAGGCGGGTCGAGACCCCTTCCTCGAGATCCTGCCCCTTGAGCGCCCTCAGTTTGCCCGCAAGCCTCACCAGCGGCTTCACGCGCTCCGGCGCGAGCCCGCTTTCGGCTGCAACCACCTCCACTTCCACCTCGGGGGCGGGGAAATCGAACTCGAGCGAGATGAAGCGCTGGCGGGTGGAGGGCTTCAGGGT
>JALVEX010000393.1 GCA_027030435.1 Paracoccaceae bacterium | reverse complement strand
CCAGACGGTCTGCTCCATCGGGCCGAAGCCTTCCTGCTGATGGCCGTTGTAATCATCCGTCAGCGGGTAGCCCGCCTGCCGGCCGGCCTCCACGAAGGCGTGATAGAGCGGATTGCGGCGCGGGCCGCGGGTCACGTGCAGGGGGCCGTCCTTGCCCCGCCAGGGGCTCTTCGCGCCGTCCCGCCCCCCGTGCCAATGCTCCATGCGCCTGAAATAGGGCAGCACATCGGGCCAGGCCCAGCCCTTCGCGCCCATCCGTTCCCAGTGATCGAAATCGCGCGGATGGCCGCGCACGAAAACCATGCCGTTGATCGAGGAAGAGCCGCCGATCACCCGCCCGCGCGGGCATGCCAGCCGGCGCCCGCCCAGATGCGGTTCGGGTTCTGTCTGATAGCCCCAGTCATAGCGGCGCATGTTCATCGGATAGGAAAGCGCGGCCGGCATCTGGATGAAGGGCCCAGCGTCCGATCCCCCCGCCTCGACCACGATCACCGAAGCGCCGGCCTCCGAGAGGCGGAAGGCCAATGCGCAGCCCGCAGAGCCCGCGCCGACGATCACGAAATCGGCTTCCATCAGGCCGGCCTCCGCCCTCTTTCAGAATGGCGCATCCACGCCCCCCATCCCGACGTAAACCGATTTTACTTGCGTGTAATGCTCGATCGCGGCGCGGCCGTTCTCGCGCCCGATCCCCGAGGCCTTCACGCCGCCGAAGGGCATTTCCACCGGGGTGAGATTGTAGGTGTTGATCCAGGTGGTGCCGGCTTCGAGCGCCGCCACCACGCGATGCGCGCGGGAAAGATCGCGGGTGAACACCCCGCCCGCAAGGCCGTATTCGCTGGCATTGGCGCGCGCGATCACCTCCGCCTCGTCGGTGAAATCCAGCACCGACATCACCGGGCCGAAGATTTCCTCGCGCGCGATGGTCATCTCGTCCGTCACATCCGCGAAAACCGTGGGTTCGAGGAAGAAACCGGGCCGCTCGGCGCGCCTGCCGCCGGTGACCAGCCGCGCGCCCTCCTCGATTCCCTTGTGAATGTAACCCAGCGCAATGCGGAGCTGGCCTTCGGACACCATCGGCCCGAAATTCGTGGCCTCGTCCAGCGGATCGCCCATCACTACGCCGGCCTCGATCCGCTCCCCGAGGCGGACAAGGAAAGCCTCCTTGATGGCGGGCTGGACGAAGACCCGCGTGCCGTTCGAGCAGATCTGGCCGGAACTGTAGAAATTGCCGAGGATCGCGGCCGAGACGGCGTCTTCGAGATCAGCGTCATCGAAGATGATGAGGGGCGATTTGCCGCCAAGCTCCATGGTCACGTGCTTCATCCCCTCGGCGGCCATCGCATAGACCTTCCGCCCCGTGGGCACCGAGCCGGTGAGCGATACCTTGGCCACGCGCGGATCGCGCACGAGCGCCGCGCCTACCTCGCCTGCGCCCTGCACCACGTTGAACACCCCCGCCGGCAGGCCCGCTTCATGCAATATCTCGGCCAGTTTCAACGCGCCCAGCGGCGTGGTTTCGGACGGTTTGAACACCATCGCATTGCCGCAGGCGAGCGCGGGAGCGGCCTTCCAGCAGGCGATCTGGGTGGGATAGTTCCACGCGCCGATGCCGACGCAGACGCCGAGAGGCTCGCGCACCGTATAGGCGAAATCGCCGCCCGGGCCGCCGCCAAGGGGGATCTGCTCGCCGGTGATGGAGGCCGCGAGCCCGCCGAAATACTCGAGCGCATCGGCGCCCGAGGCGGCATCGGCCACGAGGGTTTCGGAAAGCGGCTTGCCGGTATCCAGCGTTTCCAGAATGCCAAGTTCGCGGTTGCGCGCGCGGATGATCTCTGCCGCGCGGATCAGGATGCGGCCGCGTTCGCGCCCCGGCACGGCAGCCCATTCCCTCTGGGCGGCTCCAGCGCTTTCCAAAGCCTCCTCGATCAGCGCCGGGGTGGCCTCATGCAGGCGCGCGATCACCTCGCCGGTGGCGGGATAGATCACATCGAGCGGCGCACCGGCGGGATCTTCCACAGGGGCGCCATTGATGAAATGGCTGGCCTCGGGTTGAGCGTTCGGTTTCAAGATTTCTTGCCTCCGGCGGGGATATTTACAGAACCAGTGATGGGAGCAAGCAGTGCATCGAGGCAGGCGAGCACCCGATCGCTGGCCGCTTTCGGATCAGGATCTGCCTCGCGCAGGGCGTGGCGGATGTAGAGGCCATCGATCAGGGCGGCGATTGTTGCGGCGATGTCCGAAGCCCGGCGGCCTGCCAGGGGGCGCAGGGCATGAAGAAGATTGGAGCGAAGCCGGTGCTGATAGACGCGCAGCAGGCGGCGGGCTTCGTCCGATGTCTGGGCCTGGACGTAGAAATTCATCCAGGCGGCGATCACCTCGGGGCGGAAATTGCCGGCCTCGAAGCTGGCGCGGATGATGGCTTCGAGGCGGTCGCGCGGGGTAGTGGCGAGGGCAAGGGCCGCGCGCACCTGGGCGCCGTAGATGCTCAGGATATGACGCATGGCGGCAGTGAAGATCTGCTCCTTGCCGCCGAAATAATGGTGCGCCAGCGCGCTGGAGACACCGGCGCGGCGCGCGATCTGGCTCACTGTCACATCAAGCGAGCCGCGATGGCCGATTTCCGCGATTGTGGCTTTGATCAGGGCGTCGCGGCGGATAGGCTCCATTCCGAGCTTGGGCATGGGTTTCTCCGAAAATGCTTGCCAGAATCAAGCTAGTGGATTTTTAATTGACTCGTCAATCAAGAAAACAGGGAGCCGATCATGACTATCAGGAAAACCATCGCGGCGCTGGCCTTCGCCGCCTTCGCCGCACCCGCGCTGGCCGCCTCCGAGCCCGAGCAGTGCGGCAAGGTCACCTTCTCGGACGTGGGCTGGACCGACATCACCGCCACCACCGCCGCGGCGAGCGAGGTGCTCGAGGCGTTGGGATATGACACCGAAACCAAGATCCTTTCCGTGCCGGTAACCTATGAGGCCCTGGCGAAAGGGGATGTCGATGTTTTCCTTGGCAACTGGATGCCGACCATGGAGGCCAACATCGCCCCCTATCGCGAGGCCGGAACGGTGGATACGGTGCGCGCCAATCTCGAAGGCGCGAAATACACGCTCGCCACCAACAAGGCCGGCGCCGATATCGGCATCCTTGATTTTGCCGATATCGCCAAGCATCGCGATGAGCTTGAAGGCAAGATCTACGGCATCGAGCCCGGCAATGACGGCAACCGCCTGATCATGGACATGATCGCCAAGGATGCCTTCGGCCTCAAGGATTTCAAGCTGGTGGAAAGCTCTGAACAAGGGATGCTGGCGCAGGTGGCGCGGGCCACGAAGAAGGGCGAGCCGATCGTGTTTCTCGGCTGGGAGCCGCATCCGATGAACGCCAATTTCGAGATCACCTATCTCACCGGCGGGGATGACTGGTTCGGCCCGAATTTCGGCGGTGCAACCGTTTATACCAACACCCGCGCGGGCTATGTGGATGAGTGCCCGAATGTAGGCAGATTCCTGAAAAATCTCGAGTTTTCCCTGCCGATGGAAAACGAGATCATGGGCGCGATCCTGAATGACGGCGAAGATCCCCGTGCCGCTGCCAGGGCCTGGCTGAAGGCACACCCGGATGTGGCGCTGAAGTGGGTCGAGGGGGTTACCACCCGCGATGGAAGCGATGGCGCGGCGGCCGTGAAGAAGGCGCTCGGGATCGAGGGCTGAGAGGCGCTGAAACCGCCCCCCGCCGGCCGTATCAGCACCTGGCGGGGGGTGCTTTTCATGGCGAGCGGAGGGGCCGGCGATGGAGTGGCTGACCGAACACAAGATCCCGATCGGCAAATACGCCAAGCGCGGCATCGACTGGCTGCAGGATAGCGCCGAACCCTTCTTCGACTGGCTCTCCTGGCTTCTCGAACTGATGATCAACAACATCCTGTGGGCACTTCAGGCGCCCCATCCGCTGATCGTCATCGCCGCCTTCGTGGCGCTCGCCTGGGTTCTGCAAAGGGGCTGGAAGGCGCCGCTTCTGGTGCTGGCGGGCTTCCTCTTCATCCTCAACCAGGGCTATTGGGAGGAGACCACCGAAAGCCTCACGCTGGTGCTTTCCGCCTGCGTGGTGTGCATGGGGCTCGGAGTGCCGATCGGCATTGCCGCGGCGCACCGCCCCCGCCTTTACGGCGCCATGCGCCCGGTGCTCGATCTGATGCAGACGCTGCCGGCCTTTGTCTATCTCATCCCGGCGATCATCTTCTTCGGCATCGGCATGGTGCCGGGGCTGATCGCCACGGTGATCTTCGTCCTTCCCGCGCCGATCCGCCTCACCCAGCTTGGCGTGGCCAGCACCCCGAAGCCCCTCCTGGAAGCGGCCGAGGCCTTCGGCGCCACGCCCCGACAGCGGCTTTTCAAGGTGGAGCTTCCTCATGCGTTGCCGCAAATCATGACCGGCCTCAACCAGACGATCATGCTCTCGCTCTCGATGGTGGTGATCGCGGCGCTGGTGGGGGCCGACGGCCTCGGCGTGCCGGTGGTGCGGGCCCTGAATTCCGTCAACACCGCACTTGGCTTCGAAAGCGGTTTCATCATCGTGGTGGTGGCGATCATGCTCGATCGCATGCTGAGGATGGGGCGGAAATGAGCAAGGCGGTGATTTTCGAGAACGTCTCGATCGTGTTCGGGCCCCGCCCCGAGCGCGCCCTTCCGCTGATGGACGAGGGCAAGAGCCGCGCCGAGGTGCAGGAGGCCACCGGCCAGGTGCTCGGCGTGCATGATTGCTCGCTTGACGTGGAAGAAGGCGAAATCCTGGTGCTGATGGGGCTCTCGGGCTCGGGCAAATCCACCCTTCTGCGGGCGGTGAACGGGCTCAACCCCGTCACCCGCGGCCGTGTGCTGGTGAATGACGGCGCAGGCATGGTGGATGTGACCCATGCCGATGCCGCCACCCTGCGCCGGCTGCGGCTTCAGCGCATCGCCATGGTGTTCCAGCAGTTCGGCCTCCTGCCGTGGCGAACCGTGCGTGATAACGTGGGCCTCGGGCTCGAGCTTGCCGGCATGCCCCGCGCCGAGCGGCGCCGGCGCACCGATGAGCAGCTCGCCCTCGTCGGCCTCTCAGACTGGGCCGATCGCATGGTGAGCGAGCTTTCGGGCGGGATGCAGCAGCGCGTGGGGCTGGCGCGCGCCTTCGCCACCAGCGCCCCGATCCTTTTGATGGACGAGCCCTTCTCGGCGCTCGATCCCCTGATCCGCACCCATCTGCAGGATGAGCTTCTGGAGCTTCAGGCGAGCCTGAAGCGCACCATCATCTTCGTCAGCCACGATCTCGACGAAGCCTTCAAGCTGGGCGACCGCATCGCCATCATGGAAGGCGGGCGCATCATCCAGTGTGGCACCCCGCGCGATATCTTCACCGCGCCCGCCAATGATTACGTGGCCGATTTCGTCGCTCACATGAACCCGCTCGGCGTGCTCACCGCGCGCGACGTGATGGCCCCCCCGGCAGAAGGCGCGCCGCAGGGCGATGCCGCCTCCGTCCGGCCCGACGAACCCCTTGCGCGCGTAATGCGCCGGCTGGAGGAGGCCCCTGCCCTGATCGTCATGGAAAACGGCGCGGCCCTCGGGCAGATCACGCCGACATCGGTGATGCAGAAGCTGCGCGATCCCCGCGCCACGTGAGGCGCCCGGACATGGATCAGCCGGGGGGGCCGGATAGCTTCCCCTTCTTGCCGCCCAGCGCCCTTTGCACCAGCGCATCCTTGCATTCGCCGAGCCCGTCGAGCGCGGCGGAGGAGCCCCTGAGCGACCAGCCGCCAAGGCCCCTGCCCTGCCTGTCCAGCAGCACCACGCGCCTGCCTTCGCGCAGATCATGCAGAAGTGCGCTGCCCTTCTCGGGATCCTGAAGCTCGAAAACGGCGGACTGCCCCAGAAGCACCGCTCCCCCGAGCCGCCAGGGTGGGCGCTCGTCGATGCGAAGGCCGAGGTCCGCCTTGCCGCCGCGAAAATCCCATCGCGGCGAGGTGAAGACAAGCCGCACCCGCCCCATGCCGTCGGACCAGACGGAAAACCGCCCCGGCGCCGCCATCACCTCTGCCACGCAAAAAGCGGCGCCATCGCGAAAGCCGATCACCTGCACTCGCCAGTCGCGGCTCTGAAAGATCACCTTCCCCGCCCCCACCGGGCGCGCTTTCGCATCCGTTCCCAGCGCGGCCAGGCAAAGAGCGAGCAGCACCGCAAAAAGGGCGCGCGGGATCATTCCTTCCAGGCCCAGGGGCGGGTGAATTCGCCGAGCACCTTTTCCACGTCCACCTCGCTCGCCTCGCCGGTGCGTTCGAGCAGGGCCACCAGGCCGCGCTTCTTGCTGTCGATCACTTCGGCCACCCGCACCGGCAGGCCGGCCTCTTCAAGCGCGGCGTTGTAAACCCTGGTGATCGCCCGCTTCCTCAGATCAGGCTTGAAAACCTTGCCGACGGCGGTTTTCGGCAGTTCATCGAGAATCTCGATATATTTCGGGATGGCGGCGCGCTCGTGCACGTGCTCCCGGGCGAATTCCATCAGTTCGTCCACGCTTGCTTCGGCGCCGTCCACCAGCTCCACATAGGCGCAAGGGAGCTCACCGGCGAAGGCATCGGGCTGGCCGATCGCCCCCACGAAGGCCACCGCCGGATGGCCCGCCAGCGCCTCCTCGATCTCGGCCGGATCGATGTTGTGGCCGCCGCGGATGATCAGATCCTTGGCCCGGCCCGTGATCCAGAGATAGCCATCGGCGTCGATCCGCCCCAGATCCCCGGTGCGCAGGTATTTCCCTTCGGCGAACAGGCCCCTGTTCTTCTCTTCCTCGGTATAGGTGTGCCCGCTCCAGACCCCGGGATTGTGCACGCAGATCTCGCCCACCTCGTCCACGCCGCATTCCTTCTTCACATTCCCCTCGGGATCGCAATCAAGGATGCGCACATGGGTATAGGGGAAGGGAATGCCGACCGAGCCGATCTTCTTCTCGCCCTCGGGCGGGTTGCAGGAAACGAGGCAGGTGGCCTCCGTCAGCCCGTAGCCCTCGACGATCGTCACTCCGGTGGCTTCCTCGAAGCGGTTGTAAAGCTCCACCGGCAGCGGCGCCGAGCCGGAAAACGCCACCTTCAGCGTGGACACATCCGCATCCACCGGCCGCTGCATGAGTGCGGCGATGGCGGTGGGCACGGTGATCACGAAGGTAACCTTCCAGCGCTCGATCAGCTTCCAGAAATTATCGAAAACCCCCTCGCCGCGATAGCCCTTCGGCGTGGGGAACACCACATGCGCGCCCGATGCGACCGCCGCC
>JALVEX010000392.1 GCA_027030435.1 Paracoccaceae bacterium | reverse complement strand
CATGCCCAAGATGCGCATCGAGGAGGCGGCCGCGCGCCGCCAGGCGGCGATCGACCGGGGCGAAGAGGTGATCGTGGGCGTCAACAGGTTCCGTCCGCCGGAGGGGGATGCGCCCGTCGATATCCTCGAGATCGACAACGACGCCGTGAGGGAGGCCCAGATTGCGCGCCTCGAGAAGATCCGCGCAAGCCGTGATCCCGAGGCTGTGGAAAAGGCGCTCGGCGCGCTTGAGGATGCCGCGCGTTCGGGAGAGGGCAATCTGCTGGAGCTGGCCGTGGAGGCCGCGCGTGCGCGCGCAACCGTGGGAGAGATTTCGATGGCGATGGAAAAGGCATTCGGCCGCCACCAGGCCGAGGTGAAGACCCTCTCGGGCGTTTACGGCGCGGCTTACGAGGGCGACGAGGGTTTCGCCGCGATCCAGCGGGATGTGGAAGCCTTTGCCGAGGAAGAAGGCCGCCGCCCGCGCATGCTGGTTGTGAAGATGGGCCAGGACGGCCACGACCGCGGCGCCAAGGTGATCGCCACGGCCTTCGCCGATATCGGCTTCGATGTGGATGTGGGCCCGCTGTTCCAGACCCCGGAGGAAGCCGCGCAGGACGCGATCGACAACGACGTGCACGTGATCGGCATCTCCTCGCAGGCCGCCGGCCACAAGACGCTGGCGCCGAAGCTTGTCGAAGCGCTGAGGGAAGCGGGGGCGGAGGACATCATCGTGATCTGCGGCGGCGTGATCCCGCAGCAGGATTACGATTATCTGAAGAAACACGGCGTGAAGGCGATCTTCGGCCCCGGCACCAACATCCCCGAAGCCGCGCGTGACGTGCTGCGCCTGATCCGCGAGGCGCGGGGCAGGGAAGAGTCCGGCTCCTGATTCTCGCTGCCATCACTGGTCCATAAATATCCCCGCCGGAGGCATTTGAGTTTCTTGCCTCCGGCGGGGATATTTTCTGATCAGCGATGAGCGCAGAGCGGATCAGGCGGCAGCTTTTTCCCGGGCTTCCCGGACCGGAGTCATGAAGCGCAGGATCCCGTAGCCCACAAGGGCCGAGAGAAGCGAACCGGAAAGCACGCCAAGGCGCACGTGGTTCATCAGCACGGGATCGGCAAAGCTCAGCGAGCCGATGAAGAGCGACATGGTGAATCCGATCCCCGCAAGGGCCGATACACCATAGACATGCCCCCAGTTGGCGCCATGGGGCAGTCGGGCAAGGCCGAGCCGCACCATAAGGAAGACCGCCCCGATCACCCCGATCTGCTTGCCGAGGAACAATCCGAGCGCGATGCCAAGAGGAACGGGCGCCGCGAGATCGGCCATCGAAAGCCCCTCGAGCACCACGCCTGCATTGGCGAATGCAAAGAGCGGCACGATAAGATAGAGCACATAGGGCGCAAGGCCGGCCTCGAGCGCGTGCAGGGGGGATTTGCCCCATTTGTCCTTCAGGGGGATGAAGAAGGCGGTGAGCACGCCGGCGATCGTGGCATGCACGCCCGATTTCAGCACCAGCACCCACAGCACCGCGCCAAGCAGCAGGATCGGGGCCACGCGATGCGAGCCCTTCAGATTGAGCCAGAGCATTCCGGTAAGCGGCACCAGCGCCATCAGCAGGTAGGTTGTGTCGAGCTTCGCCGTGTAGAAGATGGCAATGATCAGGATCGCGCCCAGATCATCCAGAATGGCGAGAGTAAGGAGAAAGATCTTGAGCGAGGCGGGAGCGCGCTTGCCCACGAGCGCCAGAATCCCGAGCGCGAAGGCGATATCGGTTGCCGCCGGTATGGCCCAGCCTCCGATCGTGGCAGGATTGGTCCGGTTGAGCGCCGCATAGATCAGCGCCGGCACCACCATGCCGCCAACAGCCGCCATCCCCGGCAGCACCACATCGCGCGGGCTCCTGAGCTTGCCCTGCATGATCTCGTGTTTGAGCTCCAGCCCCACGAGGAAGAAGAAGATCGCCATCAGGCCATCGTTGATCCACAGGATCAGCGGCTTGGCGAGGCCGGTTCCCCCGATCTCGATGCGCAGATATGTGTTGAGGAAGGCTTCGTAATACGGGGAGAGCGCCGAGTTGGCGACCACCAGCGCCAGCACGGCCGAGAGCATCAGCAGAATGCCGCCGGCGGCGTCATGTTTGAAGAAGCGGTCAATGGCGCGCAGCAGCGGCATCGGTTCTATCCCTCCCTGTTCGGTTCGCGGCCGGGTTTCCGTGATCAGCACGTTCGGCCTTATTGATGCTTGTGTTCTTTCATCTGGCATCCCGGGTGTTTTTCGGCAATGCTCCGGGACGGAATGCCGCAGGATCAGGACCCGGCGGCACGGAGGAAACAGGATGCTCCAGTTCGATCATCTGGCGCTGGCGGCGCAAACGCTCGAGGAGGGCGTGGCGCATGTGGAAGAGCGCCTCGGCGTGCGGCTGCGGCCCGGCGGCAAGCATGCGCTGATGGGCACGCATAATGCGCTTCTGGGGCTGGGTGATATCTATTTCGAGGTGATCGCCATTGATCCCGAAGCCCCGCCGCCGGGCCGGCCGCGCTGGTTTGCGCTGGATGATTTCTCCGGCCCGCCGAGGATCACCAACTGGATCGTGCGCACGGATGATCTGGAAGCAGCGCGCGCCGCCGCGCCGCCGGGGGTCGGGGCGCCGATCGATCTTGCGCGCGGTGATCTGCGCTGGCGGATGCTTGTGCCCGATGATGGCCGCTTGCCGTTTGACGGCCTGTTTCCGGCGATCATCGCGTGGCAGGGCGCGGCGCACCCGGCCCGGCTGCTGGCCGAGAGCGGCTGCCGCCTGCGCCGGATGGAGCTGATCCACCCCGAGGCGGAGGCGTTGCGCGCCGCGCTTGCCGGCCTGCTCGCGGATGAGCGTATCACGATCAGCTCAGGCCCTGCTCCGGCCATCGCGGCCGAATTCGATACGCCCGGCGGGCTGCGCCGCCTGTGAGCGGGGCTTGTAAAATATCCGTCCGCCCGGCCACGGGCGATGACGCGGAGGCGATCCGGGTGATCTGGAACCACATCATCCGCGATACCTTCGCCACCTTCAACGACAGGGAAAAGTCACTGTCCGATATCCGTGAAGCAATCGCCGCAAGGCGGGCCGATGGCCATGCTTTCCTCGTGGCCGAGTGCGCGGGCAGGGTGGCGGGCTTTGCCACCTATGCCCGGTTTCGCAGTGGTCCGGGCTATCGCCACACGATGGAACACACGATCCATCTGGACGTATTGTTTCGAGGGCGCGGGGCCGGCAGGGCGCTGATGGCCGCCCTTGAGGATCACGCCCGGGCGCGAGGGATGCGCTCCATGATTGCCGCGATAACCGGGGTGAACGATGCCGGCCGGGCCTTCCATGCCGCGCTCGGATACGAACAGGTGGCCCGTATCCCGCAGGCGGGTTTCAAGGCCGGCCGGTGGTTTGATCTTATCCTCATGCAGAAATTTCTGTAGGGTGGTGCCATGAGTGCGAATGACCCCCCCGCCGAAGGCCGGTCCGGCCTTTCTTCTCTCTGGGCCCGCATATCGGCCGCCATCTCGGCACTGGCTTCCGGCGAGGCGCTCTCGGCGCTGTTCGAGCGCCTGCGCACGCCACCCGAGCGGAGCGTCGGCTTCACCATCGCGGTGATCGCGCTCGGGGCGAAGCTCGCCAAGGCCGATGGGCTGGTGACGCGCGACGAGGTCACCGCCTTTCGCCAGGTATTCCGCATCCCGCCCGGGGAGGAGAAGCACGCGGCGCGGGTTTTCGATCTCGCGCGCGAGGATGTGGCCGGGTTCGAGGAATATGCGAAGAAGATCCGCAGGATGTTCGGAGATGAGCGGCGGGAAGTTTTGTGCGACGTGTTGGAGGGGCTGTTTCACATCGCCATGGCGGACGGGAAGTATCACCCGAACGAGGATGATTTCCTGCACCGGATCGCGGAGATCTTCGGCCTTTCGGAGCGCGAATTCAGGGCCGTGCGCGCGCGCTTCGTGCCGGAGGCCGAGCGCGATCCATACGAGGTGCTCGGCGTGCCGCCGGATGCCGACATGGCCACCATCCGCGCCGCCTGGCGCCGGCTGGTGCGCCGGAGCCACCCCGATCACATGATCGCCCGCGGCGTGCCCGAGGAGGCGATCCGCCTCGCCCAGGAGCGCATGGTGGCGATCAACGACGCCTGGGAGAAGATCCGCGAGGAGCGCAAGGCGGCCTGATGCTGCGCCTGGCAACGTATAATGTCGAATGGTTCGCCGATCTCTTCGGCCGCGGGGGGCGGCTGCTGGAAGATCACGAATGGTCCGGCCGCCATGACGTGACGCGAAAGCAGCAGATCGAGGCGCTCGGGATCGTTTTCACCGCGCTCGATGCCGATGCGGTGATGGTGATCGAGGCGCCCGATGGCAGCGCGAGGAAGGCCGCCGGGCCGGCGCTCGAGCATTTCGCCGCCCGCTTCGGGCTGCGCGCGCGCAAGGCGCTGCTCGGGTTCATCAACGATACCCGGCAGGAAATCGCGCTTCTCTACGATCCCGACGTGATGGAGGCGCGCCACGCGGCGCGGGGCGATCCGACAGGCAAGAAAGGCGCGCGCGGCGCGCCGCGGTTTGACGGCACCTTCCTGTGGGATCTCGACGTGGATGCCGCCCCCGAGAAGATCCGCTTTTCCAAGCCTCCCCTCGAGGCGCTTGTGCACACTCAGAGCGGCAAACGCCTCAATCTGATCGGCGTTCACGCCAAATCCAAGGCCCCGCACGGCGCCGGAAGCGAGAAGGAGGCCATGCGCATCGCGATCGACAACCGCCGCAAGCAGCTGGCCCAGTGCATCTGGATCCGCCGCCGGGTGGATGAGCTGCTGGCGGAAGGCGAATCGGTGATCGTGATGGGGGATTTCAACGATGGCCCCGGGCTCGATGAATATGAGAGGCTCTTCGGCCGCTCGGGCGTGGAGATCGTGCTTGGCGAGGGCGGCGCGGGGCGGGTGCCGCTCTTCGATCCGCATGCGGAAATGGTGATCAAGCGCCATACCGGCCCCTGGCCGGCCACCGCGCGCTTCTATCTGAAATCCGAGGGGCGCTATTTCTCGGCGCTCTTGGATTACATCATGATCTCGCCCGATCTCATGCAACATGCGCCGCGCTGGCGCATCTGGCATCCGTTTGACGATCCCGAATGCTTCGCCGATACCCGCCTGCGCGAGGCGCTGCTGACAGCTTCGGATCACTTCCCCGTCAGCCTCGATCTCGATCTCTGAACCCGCCCGATCCGAGCAGGGTGCCCGCCCTTTCCCCTTGCGCCGGGCCCTCTTCGCGGCCATCGTGGCGATCGATCCGGCCATGTTACGTGAGGGCTTTCCCATGCAGCTTGATATTGATTTCGTCCGCTCCCGCTTTCCGGCTTTCTCGGAGCCTTCCCTTGCGGGGCAGGCGTTTTTCGAGAATGCCGGTGGCAGCTACACCTGCGCGCCGGTGATCGAACGCCTCTGCCGCTTCTACAGGAGTCGCAAGGTACAGCCCTACGGGCCATACGCGGCAAGCCGGCTTGCCGGCGAGGAAATGGACGAGGCGCGAAGTCGCCTTGCGGCCCTGACGGGCATGGCACCGGAGGAAATAAGCTTCGGGCCTTCCACCAGCCAGAACACATATGTGCTGGCCCAGGCCTTTCGCCGCCATCTCGCGCCGGGCGATGCGATCATCGTCACCAATCAGGATCACGAGGCCAATTCCGGGGTGTGGCGCCGGCTCGGCGATGAGGGTATCGAGATCCGTGAATGGCGCATGGATCCCGAAACCGGCCATCTCGATCCGGCCGATCTCGCGCCGCTTCTGGACAGCCGGGCGAAGCTTGTCTGCTTTCCCCATTGCTCCAATGTGGTGGGCGAGATCAACGATGTGGCGAAGATCTGTGCCATGGTGCGCGATGCCGGAGCGGTCAGCTGCGTGGATGGGGTGAGCTACGCCCCCCATGGCCTGCCCGACATGCCCCGCCTCGGTGCCGACATCTACCTCTTCTCCACCTACAAGACATACGGCCCCCATCAGGGCATCATGCTGATGCGCCGCGAACTGGCCGGGCGTCTGCCCGCGCAGGGGCATTGGTTCAATGCCGATCACCCCGAAAAGCGCTTCACCCCGGCCGGCCCCGATCACGCCCAGGTGGCGGCCTGTGCCGGCATCGCCGATTACTGGGACGAGCTTTTCGCGCATCATTTCCCGCAGGCGTCGGAGGCGGCGCCGGCAGCAGAGCGCGCGGCGCGGGTCCATGATCTGATGCGCGCCCATGAAACGGCGCTTCTCGCCCCGCTTCTCGATTGGCTCTCGGCGCGCAACGATCTGCGCCTCATCGGCCCCGCTACGCCGGAAGGCCGCGCCCCGACAGTGGCGATCGAGGCGCGCGAATGCGGCGCGGCGCTGGCCGAACGCCTGGCGCCGCTCGGCATCATGGCCGGCGGCGGGGATTTCTACGCCCTGCGCGCGCTCGAAGGGCTCGGGATCGATCCGAAGAAGGGCGTGCTGCGCCTCAGCTTCGTGCATTACACGAAAGCGCAGGAGATCGAGAAGCTGATCGAGGCGCTCGAGCGGGTCTTGCAGGGGTAGCTTCCTTTTTCCGCTCCTTGTTGCCGCATCGGAAACGCCGCCTCCGCTTTTCTCAGATTGTCTGCCCATGGTTGCCCGAAAGCCTCAAAAGCGGGGCGAATGCACAACATTGCGCCTCAAAACAGCGCCTTGGCGGCGAAAACCAAGTGAAACCGCACCCCGTTTTTGGCACAAATGGGCACGGTGGCCGGCTTTGCCGAGTGCCACCCGATACATATCGTTCGGAGAGAACATCATGCCCACGGCCGCCAAACTCGTTGCCGCCCTTTATTTCGGAGCGCTCGCCTGGTTCACCTCGCATCTGGTGATCCCGCTCCTGCCGGAAAGCACCCCGACGGCCTTCTTCCCCGAGGGCAATTTCCTGATCGGGCTCGTCAGCGGCTGGACGGTCATGGGCCCGCGGGCGGGCGATGGCATGCGCGTGGCAATCGGCGGCGGGCTCACCACTGTCGCGACGATGGTTTTCTGGGCGCTGCTGATCCATTCCATCATCAGCATGATCAAGCTTTCGCTGCTCAAGCATTACAAGGATCCTTTCGAGGCGGTGGTCGGCGTATTCCAGATCGCGCTCGAATACGGGATGCTGATCGTGACGCCGACGATCATCGGCACCCTGATAATAGGCGGCATTTTCGGCGGCTGGCTGGCGGAGCTTGCCGCGCGGCGCTGGCCGTGATCCACTGGGCGCATGGATGATCTCTTCTGCCCCGGCCCGCTGGCCGATCCAGCCCTTCTCGAAATGCTCTCTGCCCGCCCGATCGGCGATCTGGCGCTTCATGAGGCGCGCCTGCCCGATCATCTGATCTGCACGCCCGAGGGCGAGGGGCCTTTTCGCTGGCACCTCGTGCCCCGCAAGGGCGCTGGCGTTCCCGGCATCCTCATCCGTGCTGCCGGAAAGGATTTCCGCGCCCGGCTGGAATGGTTCGCGGCCGGGCTCGGCTTTCGCCGGACAAGCGCAATCATTGATCCGGGGAGAGAAGCCGGAGAAGGCCGGGTTTGTGAGGCTGCCGCGCTCCTGCCGCCGGAGGCGGGCGCGGGGGAAGAATGCAGGCCCTTCGATCCCGCGCAGTGGCGCGCGGGGGGCGCGGCTGCGATTCTGCGCCGGGCCTGTGAAGAAGCGCTTTCGTGCCGCGATCACGTGAAGCCGGAGGAGCTTGCCCGGAAGATGCCCTTCATCCTCGGCCGCGCCGCCGCCTGGTGGCGCGCGCGGGGGGAAGATGCGCAGGGCGGGGAAAATGCGGGGGATTGCCGGTTCAGCCGCGAGGATGTGGCGGTGCTTTCCCACGATTGGCCATACTGCAATTTCTTCGCCGTGCAGGAATTCGAGCTTCGCTTCCGCCGCTTTGGTGGCGCCATGAGCGCCCCCGTGCCCCGCGCAGCCTTCACCGGTTATGATGCGGTGATCGTGCTGCCCTACGATCCCGCCCGCGATGAGGTGCTGGTGGTGGAGCAGTTCCGCATGGGGCCCTTCGCGCGGGGCGCGCGCTGCCCGTGGGTGCTCGAGCCGGTGGCGGGGCATGTCGATCCGGGGGAAAGCCCGGAGGCGGCGGGGCTGCGCGAGGCGCGCGAGGAGGCGGGGCTGGAAATCAGGCGCCTGATCCCCATTTCCCGCAGCTATCCTTCGCCCGGAGCTTCCACGGAATTCTATTACATCTTCCTCGGGCTTTGCGATCTGTCCGGCATTGGGGAGGGGATCGGAGGCAAGGCGGGCGAGCATGAGGATATCCGCCGCCATATCCTGCCTTTTGCGCGGCTCATGGAGATGGTCGAGCGCGGCGAGATCAATGTCACGCCGCTGGTGCTTGCGGCGCTCTGGCTCGCGCGCTGGCGTGGGCGCCAGGATGGCACCGGGGCGAAAGCGGATTGAGCTTTCCCCGCCTTGCCCCTAGAGATGGGGAAAGGAAAACAGGGAAACAGAGCCATGGTTGCAACGCAGGCCCCCGCCGCCGATCTCTCCGCCATTGTGGGCAACACGCCGCTCGTGCGCCTCAGGCGCGCCAGCGAGGAAACCGGTTGCGAGATCCTCGGAAAATGCGAATTCATGAACCCCGGCCAATCGGTGAAGGATCGTGCCGCGCTCTGGATCATCCGCGATGCGGTGGCGCGCGGCGCATTGCGCCCCGGGGGGGTGATCGTCGAGGGCACGGCGGGCAATACCGGCATCGGGCTGGCGCTTGTCGGGGCATCGATGGGCTTTCGCACGGTGATCGTCATTCCCGAGACCCAGAGCCGGGAAAAGAAGGAGATGCTGCGCCTTGCGGGGGCGGAGCTTGTGGAGGTGCCGGCGGTGCCCTACCGCAATCCGAACAATTTCGTGCATTATTCCCGCCGCCTTGCCGAGCGGCTTGCAGGAAGTGAGCCGAACGGCGCCATCTGGGCCAACCAGTTCGACAATACCGCCAATCGCCAGGCCCATATCGAGAGCACGGCGCCCGAAATATGGGAGCAGACCGGCGGCAAGGTGGATGGTTTCATCTGCGCCGTGGGCACCGGGGGCACGCTTGCGGGCGTGGCCATGGGGCTGAAGGAGCGGGCGGCGGCGGTGAAGATCGGCCTCGCCGATCCCGAGGGCGCGGCGCTCTACAGCTACTACACGAAGGGCGTTCTCGAGGCCGAAGGAAGCTCCATCGCCGAAGGCATCGGCCAGGTGCGCATCACCGCCAACCTCGAAGGGCTTGAGGTGGACATGCCCTACCAGATCCCCGACACCGAGGCGCTGCCGATCCTGTTCGATCTCGCCGAGCACGAAGGCATGGTGCTCGGCGGCTCCTCGGCGATCAATATCGCCGGCGCGATGCGCATGGCGCGCGAGATGGGGCCGGGGCACAGGATCGTCACCATCCTCGCCGATTACGGCAATCGCTATCTCTCCAAGCTCTACAATCCCGCCTTCCTGCGTGAAAAGGGCCTGCCGGTGCCAGGGTGGCTCGATCGCCCGCCCCGCGCGCTTCCGCAGGTGTTCGAGGAATGAGAGGAATGGCCGCAAGAGCCCTTCTGCGCCTCGCGCTTGTCCTCATGCTGGCACTGGCCGGAGGCCTTGCGCCCGGCGCGTTCTCCCCCGCCATCGCCGAGCAGCAAGACGCGATCCCGCTTCCTGATTACGAGGCATGGGAGAAGGTCGCCGCGCGCGCCGAAGAGGCGGTGGATGCGGCGCGCGCCTCCACCGTTGCGCTTGAAGCGCTGCGCAGCGAACTTGCGGGATGGCGCGACCGCTTCCAGCAGGCCCAGGAGCTCAACAAGACGGCCATTGCCACGGTAAGATCCCAGCTCGAGGCCCTCGGCCCGCCGCCGGAAAACGGCGAGGAGGCCCCCGAGATCGCCACGCAGCGCAAGGCGCTAGAGGAGCGTCTGGCTGAGCTTGAGGCGCCGGTGAAGGCTGCGCAGGTGGCCTACAGCCGCGCCGATTCCCTTATTCGCGGGATCGACAAGATCATCCGCGAGCGTCAGGCGAATGCGCTTCTGGAGCTTGGCCCATCCCCCCTCAACCCGGCGCATTGGGGCCCCGCCCTCGGAGATCTCATCACCTTTCTCAGCGATACCGGGCATGAATTCGTCACGGCCTGGGAAAGCCCCGTCCAGCGCGCCGAATTCAGGAAGAACCTGCCCGCGGTGCTGCTCTTTGCCGTGGTGGCGCTGGTGCTGCTTCTGAGGGGGCGGCGCTGGATGGAACGCCTTGCCGTGCGTGTCCAGGATGCGGGATCCGGCTCTGCGCGCTGGTTCCTCGGCTTTGCCCTATCGCTCGGGCAGGTGCTGCTGCCGCTGATCGGGCTGGTTTCCCTGGTGCTTGCTGTCTATGCCTCGGGGCTGGTGGGGCTGCGCACGGATCTCCTGCTCTCGCAGCTGCCGCAGATGGGCGCGATCTTCTTCATGGCGCTCTGGCTCGGATCACGCGCCTTTCCCAAGTATCGCGCCCATTTCGCGCCGCTTGATCTCACCGATGCGCAAAGGCGCGCCGGGCGTTTCTACAGCGGCCTGCTCGGGCTGATGCTGGCGCTGAACAGGCTCATTGACGACATCTCCCAATACGAGGGCTGGGCGGCGGAGACGGTAAACACGCTGAAGTTCCCGATTGTCGCCCTCTGCGCGCTGGCGCTGTTTCGCATCGGCCAGATCCTGCTTTCCCACAGCCGCGAAGCAGCGGCGGAAGGCGGGGCTGAGGGTGAGGCGGCGCAAGAGGGGGCGGGTTATCGGCGGCAGGTGATCCGCTTCCTTGGCCGGGTGCTTATCGCGGTTTCCGTGATCGGGGTGGTGGCCGGAGGGATCGGCTACATGCGCGCCGCAGAGGCACTGGTTTTCCCGACAGCCCTTTCCCTTGCCCTTCTGGCCTTTATCCTGGTGCTTCTGCGGGTTCTCACCGAGATATATGCACTTATCATCGGCGATGAGAAGGCGGCGCGCGAATCCCTTGTCACGACGCTGACAGGCTTCGTGATGATGATCGCCTCGCTGCCTCTCTTTGCCCTGATCTGGGGCGCGCGGGTGAGCGATCTGGCGGAGATCTGGGCGAGGTTCCGGGAAGGGTTCACCATTGGCGATACCCATATCTCGCCCGGCAGCTTCATTGCTTTCGTCATTATCTTCACCATCGGCTACATGCTGACCCGCCTGATACAGGGCATGCTCAAGGCTTCCGTTCTGCCGAAGACGAAGATCGATCCGGGCGGGCAGAACGCGATCGTCTCCGGGATCGGCTATCTCGGAATCTTCCTCTCCGCGGTTATTGCCATCACGGCTGCGGGCATCGATCTTTCCTCGCTCGCCATCGTGGCCGGGGCGCTTTCCGTCGGGATCGGCTTTGGCCTGCAGAATATCGTGTCCAATTTCGTTTCCGGCATCATCCTTTTGATCGAGCGCCCGATTGCCGAGGGCGACTGGATCGAGGTGGGCGGCAAGATGGGCTATGTGCGCGATATTTCCGTGCGCTCGACCCGCATCGAAACCTTCGACCGCACCGATGTGATCGTGCCCAATTCCGATCTCGTCTCCGGCATGGTGACGAACTGGACACGCGGCAATTCCGTGGGCCGGATCATCGTGCCGGTGGGGGTTGCCTATGGCACGGATACGCGCAAGGTGGAGAAGATTCTGCGCGAGATTGCCGAGGCGCATCCGATGGTGCTCGTCAACCCGCCGCCGGGGGTCGTTTTCCAGGGGTTCGGCGCCGATTCGCTCGATTTCGAGATCCGCGCCATCCTGCGCGACGTGAATTTCTCGCTCAGCGTGAAATCCGACCTGAACCACGAAATCGCGCGCCGCTTCGCCGAGGAGGGGATCGAGATCCCATTCGCGCAGCGCGATATCTGGTTGCGCAATCCCGAGAGCCTGAAAGGAGTCTGTGCGCCGGGAGGGGCGAGGAAGGTGCGCAGCGGGAAAGAGGCGGCCGGCGCGGGCAAGAGCGCCGGGGCTAAGGGCGGGCCAAAGAGCGGCAATGAATCCGCCGACGACGAAGGCTGACAGGCGCAGTCAGGGCGCTGCGGGATTTTCGCGACGAAATCGAAATCGAGAATACGAGGGATAGGATAATATTATGAAGAAACTGCTGGAAAACAGAACCTTTCTGATCTTTCTGATACTGCTCACCTCTGCCGTCAGCTATCTCACCTTCCGCTATCTCTATGGTGTGGCCGGGGATTTCCCCTTCACCCAGGAGATCCTGCTGGTGTTCATCGGGGCGGTGGCCACGGTGCTGATCACGGCCGTTCTTCTCAATCAGCAGACGGAGCTTGAGCTGCGCAAGGAAGGGCAGGTGCTGCTTCTGGATCAGAAGTCCGCCACCTATTCGGCGCTGATCGAGCATATCGGAGAGATCGTCGAGAAGGGGCGGATGGATGAGGCCGAGCTGGCCGAGCTGAAGGTGCTCAACCACAAGCTCGCCATGATCGCCAGTGCCGATGTGATCCACCAGTTCAGGGAAGTGCTGAAACGCCTTGATGAAGCCATGGCAGATGATGCGATCACCGGGAGCGAGCAGGCCCGCATCATGCGCGCCGTGGCCCGCCTCACCTATTTCATGCGCCATGATCTTCTGGGCCGGATCGAAGGGGAGGATGATCGGGAAGTGCTCTCCGACATCCTCGCCAATACGGATGATCTGGAGGATTGAGGAAGAGGATACGAAAAAGGGAAGGCGCGCGGGATCCCACGCGCCTTCCCTGTTTCATTCCTGCCCGCGCAGGCGGACGAACCGGCCTCAGGCGCTGGCGGAAAGCTTGCGCAGGCTGAGCGCAAGCGCCATTTCCAGCACCCCGTGAAGCACGGCATAGAAGCCGATCAGCCAGCCCATGGTGACGATGCCGGCGGCCGGATTGTTCCACAGAACCACCGGGATGGCGAGGCCGAGCACGAGGCTGACGATGCCCGAGAGGGCAAGAAGCCACTCACCCTCGATCTCCTTGCGCAGGCGGATCGCGGCGAGGATTTCCATGATCCCGGTGGCAATCGCCCAGATCGAGATCATCGCCCAGTTGAAGGCCACCAGCGAGATCACCGAAAGGCCGGGCAGCACCAGAACGATGATACCCACCATGATGCCGAGCGCGCCCCGGATCATGAGCTGCCAGAAATTGTCGCGGTTGCGCACCGCCGAGATCACCGAGAGGATCCCGTCGGCCATGGCATAGGCGCCGAAGAGCAGCGTCATCGCATAGACGGCGCCAACCGGCATCCAGAAGGCCAGCAGGCCGAAAATCAGGGTGAGGAGCCCGCTGAGGAAGATCCATCCCCAACGCGGCCTGAGAATTTCGACGACGTTTACGCCGTCTGCCAGGGTATCCTGGCTTGTCGTGTTTGCATTCGTGTTCATCTGTCTGTTCCTTTCCGATGCGTTTTCGTGCCACGCCCTGATTTCCGGCGCCCCACAAGCGCATCAATTGCTGTGTATTGGCTTCAGATGGTTTCGCTTGACCCCAAGTCAAGCCCTTTGGCCAGAATACATCTTCTCCTCTCTTTTGCCGGACCGCCCCTTGTAATGGCCGTGAAATTGACTATACGAATTTCCGGACGGAGAGGTGGCCGAGTGGTCGAAGGCGCACGCCTGGAACGCGTGTAGGCCCGAAAGGGTCTCCAGGGTTCGAATCCCTGTCTCTCCGCCACCGTCCTGCGCGGATCTTATCTCTTCCCCCGAAGGCCCAAAGTTTTTCCGTTGTTTCAAGGGTGGCGGCGCATCGCCTGAGCATGCTTGAGCCGGCGCGGGATTTGGGCCGGATTGCCGAAACGAGCGGCCACCCCTGCATGTTGGTCAGCAGGTCACGACCAAGACGGGTTGCTCAAGAGTCCCGGGATGTACAATCGCTAACGGATACGCTTGCCTTGTTCGTCGAAGCGGAACACCGATCCGGGTGAAAAACACAGCCGCACGGCGGCGCCGACCTCGTAATCGTGTTGGCCGAACAGGCGGACAGTTACCAGCTTGTCATCCACATGCACATACACATTTGTATCTGCGCCCAGATGCTCCAGATGGCTGATCTTGCCGGCAATCGGCCCGTCGTCTCCCAGCGAGATTGCTTCAGGGCGCAGGCCGATTGTCCTGACATCGGGCGGCATGTCAAGAAGCCGGGCATCGAGGAAGTTCATTGCCGGGCTGCCGATGAAACCGGCGACGAAAATGTTGTCCGGGTCGTTGTAAAGCTGCATCGGGGCGCCGACCTGCTCCACATAGCCATCCTGAAGCACCACGATCTTGTCGGCTAGGGTCATCGCCTCCACCTGATCGTGAGTGACATAGACAATGCTGGTGCCCAGCCGCCGGTGCAGATCGGCAATCTCGATGCGGGTATTGACGCGCAGGGCGGCGTCGAGGTTGGAAAGCGGCTCGTCGAACAGGAAGAGCTTCGGCTCGCGCACAACCGCCCGACCAATGGCGACGCGCTGGCGCTGGCCGCCGGAAAGCTCGGCCGGGCGGCGGTCGAGATAGGGTTCGAGTTCCAGCATCCTTGCCGCCCTGGCCACGCGCTCTTCGATCACCGCAGAGCTTTCGCCCGCCTGTTTCAGCCCCAGCGACATGTTCTTTTTCACCGTCAGATGCGGATAGAGCGCATAGGTCTGAAACACCATGGCGATGCCGCGTTTGGAGGGGGGCAGGTGATTGACCCGTTCACCGCCGATGATCACATCGCCCGAAGTCGCGTCCTCCAGCCCGGCGATGATGCGCAGAAGCGTGGACTTGCCGCAGCCCGAGGGGCCGACGAAAACCACGAATTCGCCGTCTTCCACTTCGAGGTCTATATTGTGCAGAACCTCGACCTTGCCGAAAGTCTTGCAGATGTTTTTCAGGGTCAGGCTTCCCATGTGGCCTCCTGGAGTGTGACGGGCCGGCCGGTGCGCACGCTTTCATCGGCGGCCAGGCAGATTTCGAGCGATACCAGCGCATCGCGCATGTGGCGGCCGAGATCGCGGTCATTGGTGATGGCGTCGGCGACCAGCGCCGCTTCGGCATCGCACAGCGCCTGGTGGCCGGGCTCGTCGGGCAGGTCGATCAGCCGGTCGCCACCCTCCACACGGTGGACGCGCAGCGTGCCGACCCTGGTGTGGCTGTCGATCTCGGCCGAACCGCCCTTTTCGGCGGCGACGATGGAAACCGCGCCGGCGGGGCTGATCACGTCCTTCACGAAATAGGCCGTTTCGGAGATCATCGGCCCCCATCCGGCTTCGTACCAGCCAACCGATCCATCATCGAACAGCACCTGAAAATGGCCGTAATTATACATGTCGGGGGCGATTTCCCCGGTCAGGCGCAGGCCCATGCCGCGCACCTCGCGGGGGCGGGCATCGGTGATCTGGCACATGACATCGACGTAATGCACCCCACAATCGACGATCGGCGAAGTGGAGCGCATCAGCGCCTTGTGCACCTCCCATTCGCCGCCGCTGCTCTGCTGATTGAGATTGAGGCGAAAGACATAGGGGCCGCCGAGCGCGCGCGCCTCCTCGATGAAACGCTGCCAGCCCGGATGCACCCGCAGGATATAGCCCACCACCAGCTTGCGCCCGAAGCGGCGGGCGGTTTCGATCACGCGGCGCGCATCGGCGATGTTCTCGGCGAGCGGCTTTTCCACGAACACATGCGCGCCCGCTTCCATGGCGGCGATGGCAAGCTCGGCGTGGCTGTCGGTATAGGTGGCGATGGCGACAAGATCAGGCTCTGTCCGGGCCATCAGAGAATGAAAATCGGTGCTGAACGGCACGTTTTCCAGCGCTTCGGGCAGGGTGGGGCGGGAACGGTTGACCAGCCCGACCACCTCGAATTCGGGATTGGCCTGATAGGCGAGCGCATGGCTCAGCCCCATGTTTCCCAGGCCGATCACCAGCACCCGGATCATTTTACCGCCCCCGAGGTGATGCCGCGAATGAGCTGCCTTGAGAAGATCACATAGAGGATCATCACCGGCAGGATGGCGAGCGAGAGGCCCGAGAGCACAGCGTTCCAGTCCGTCACGAACTGGCCGATGAAGACCTGGCTGCCGAGCGTGAGCGTCTTGGTCTCTTCGCCCGGGGCGAGGATCAGCGGGAACCAGAGGTCGTTCCAGATCGGGATCATGTTGAACACCGCGACCGTCGCGAGGGCAGGGCGCACCAGCGGCAGGACGAGGCGGAAGAAAATGCGGTATTCGCTGAGCCCGTCGATGCGGCCGGCATCCTTGAGGTCGGCGGAGACCTGGCGCATGAATTCCGAGAGGATGAAAATCGCCAGCGGCAGGCCCTGGGCCGTATAGACGAGGATCAGCGCGGTCAGGGTATTGACCAGATGCGCGGCGACCATGAATTGCAGGATCGCCACCGTGCCCAGCCGGATCGGGATCATGATGCCGATGGCGAGGTAAAGCCCCATCAGCGTATTGCCCTTGAAGCGGTATTCGCTGAGTGCAAAGGCCGCCATGGCGCCGAACAGCAGGATGAAGAACAGGCTGCCCACGGTGACGATCAGGGAATTCTGGAAATAATGCAGGTAATCACCCTGCTTGAGCACGGTTTCATAGCCGATAAGGCTGAACGTATCCGGCGTGGGCGGCTGCAGCGGGTGGCGGAAGATCGCCTTGCGGGTCTTGAAGCTGTTGATGAGGATGATCACCACCGGGAACAGGGCGATGATCGTGTAGGTGATCAGCGCCGCATGGGCGAGGGCGCGATTGAGCAGGTTATGTCTGACGCGCTGCATCCGGCCCCTCAGAACTGGTAGCGACGCATCCGCGTCTGGATCAGGAACAGATAGATCACCACCCCCGTCAGGATGATGAAGAACATCATCATGGCGATGGTCGCGCCCATGTTGGGATCTCCCGGCTGGGTCTGGTGGCCGAAGAAGGTGCGAAACAGGAAGGTGCCCATGACCTCGGTCGAGTAATTCGGCGCAGCCATCGCCCCTTCCATCGTATAGACGAGATCGAAGGCATTGAAATTGCCGACAAATGTCAGGATCGAGATGATCCCGATCGAAGGCAGGATCAGCGGCAGCTTGATCTTCCAGAAGGCTTTCATGCCGGTGATCCCGTCCATCTCGCCCGCTTCCAGGATCTCGTCGGGGATCGAGAGGAGTGCCGCATAGATCAGCATCATCGGGATGCCGACGAACTGCCAGACGCTGATCAGGGCGATGGTGGTGAGCGCGTATTCCTCCTTGCCCAGCCAGGGGTGAAAGAGGTGCTTGAGCCCGACCATCTTCAGCAGGTCCGGGGCGATGCCCCAGAGCGGCGACAGGATCAGTTTCCATGCGAATCCGACGATGACGAAGCTCAGGATCGTCGGGATGAAGATGGCGGTGCGATAGAAGCCCTTGAACCTCAGCGCCGGCACCGAGAGCATGGCGGCGATGGCGATGCCGATCGGGTTTTGCACCAGCATGTGAATGATGAAGAACCAGGTGTTGTTCTTCAGCGCGCGCCAGAAGCTTTCGGACCAGTTGGGATCGCCGAACAGGGTGCGGAAATTGTCGAGCCCGACAAAGACCTGCTGCTGGTCAACCTGCTGGTAGAGTGAAAGTTTCAGCGTGCCGAAGAGCGGCAGGATCATCAGCGCGGTATAGACCAGCACCGCGGGCGCCAGGAATATGGCGATATGCCAGCGGCGTTTGCTTCGCGTCTCGGCGCGCATGTCTTTCCCCCTTGCGTGGTGGGTGGGGCGGTCTTGCCGCCGCCCCTGCCCGTTGTTGCTGCGCCTCTTACTGTGCCGGCGGCTTGTACCAGCTGTCCAGTGCATCCTGCATGTGCTGGCCAGCCTCTTCGGGCGTCATGGTGCCGCGGATCACGTTGGCCGAAGTCACCCAGTATTCGGTATTGAGGTTCGGCGTGCCGCGGCTGAGGATCTGGCTGAAGGGCCGGATCGAGGATTTGCAGGTCTTGCGCCAATCGACCATCTCCTGGGCCAGCGGATCCTCAAGCTTCACATCCGCGTTGGAGAGCGAGAAGAAGCCCGGCAGGGCATTGGAATAGAGCGTGGCGAATTCCGGCGAGCCGACCCATGCGAGGAAGGTTTTCGCCGCCTCGGCATTGGGGCTCGCAGGGTTCATGCCCATGGCGATGTCCACATGGTCGGAGATGTAGCAATCGCCCCCCGGCAGGACCGGCGGCGGGAAGGCGCCCATCTTGAAATCGGCCTGGGCGTTGAAGCCCGAGATCTCCCAGGAGCCGGCCGGGTAGATGGCGGCGCGGCCCAGGGTGAAGAGGTTCTGGCTGTCGGGGTAGGATTGCGCCTCGAAGCCGTCACCCAGATAGGGGCCCCACTTGGCCAGTTCGCGATAGGGATCGACCCATTCGGGATCGGTCAGCTTGGCCTTGCCGGCGATAAGCGCCTTGCGGCCCTCTTCGCCCTTCCAGTATTTGGTGCCGATATTGGCATAGCCCATGGTGGCGGCCTCCCACTCGTCGGCGGTGCCCATGGCCATGGGGATATAGGTGCCGTCTTCCTTGATCCTGTCGAGGAGCGCATAGAATTCGTCGGTGGTCTTGGGCTCTTCGAGGCCGAGTTCCTTGAAGGCGTCGGCATTGTAGATGAAGCCGTGGATCACCGAGGCCATCGGCATGCAGTAGGTATGCGCCCCGTCATCGGTGGACCAGCCGGATTTGGCCACCGGGCCGAAATTGGCCAGCTCGGGCATGTCGGTCAGGTCGGCGAGGTGCCCGGCCTTGAACAGCGCCAGAGAGCCGTCGAACGGGCGGCAGGTGATCAGGTCGCCCGCGGTGCCGGCCTCGAGCTTGGCATTGAGAGCGGAGTTGTATTGCGCCGGAGCGGTGGGGGCGAAGACCACATGGATATCCGGGTGCTTGGCCTCGAAGGCGGGGATGATCTTGTCCTGCCAGATCGACAGGTCGTCATTTCGCCAGCTCTCGATGGTCAGCGTAGTTTCCTGCGCCGCTGCGGCGCCGCCCAGAACGGTTGCCGCCAGCATGATGCCGACAATATTCCTTGGTTTCATCTGTCTTCTCCCAATTGGTGCGTTGATACGCGGTTGCCGGGGTTTTCCCCCGTGTTCAGCGCGGCAAGAGCAGAACGAAGGTTCTGACCCGCCGCATCGAGATACTGCCTTGCCTGCGCGAGATCTTTCGCCCCGCTTCTGATAAGTATGGCCTCCTTCACGCGCCAGCCCGCTGCCTCCAGCGCTTCCCGGGCCGCGGCGGGCTGACAGCCGGTAATTTCGCAGACGATCCCTTCGGCCCGCCCGCGCAGCTTGATGTTGGAAGTGGCGACATTGACCATAAGCCCATCCATCACATGGCCAAGGCGGATGCCCATGAGCGTGGACATCAGGTTGAGGGCAACTTTCTGCGCCGTGCCGGCGCCCAGCCGGGTGGAGCCGGCGATGACCTCGGGCGGGGTTGGCAGCAGGACGGGAATATCCGCCTCGAGCAGGCGTGTGCCCGGGTTGTTGGCAATGCCGATGGTGGTGGCGCCGCGCGCGCGCGCGGTCTGCATGATGGTGACGGCATAGGTGGTGTTGCCGCTGGCCGCGAGGCAGATCACGCAATCCTTCGGGCCGATCACCTCGGCATCGCGCGCCGCCGCTTCGGCGTCATCCTCGGCGCCCTCCCTGGGCACGGTCATGTTGTCAAAGCCGCCTGCGCGCAGGATGCGGATCCGTTCGGCCGGGATGCCGAAGGTTGGCGGAATCTCCAGCCCGTCGGCCAGCGCCTGCAGGCCGGAGCTGCCGGCCGCGCCATAGACGATGCGGCCACCCCGCCCGATGGCCCTGACCATCGCGCAAGCGCCCTTTTCAAGGTCAGGCAGCGCAGCGCGCACCGCGCTCACGGCCTCAAGCTGAGCCTCCAGAAGGATCGAGAGAATCCGGGCATCCTCCCGGGTGTCGAGGCCGCGGGCTTGCGGATGCGTCTGTTCGGTTCGCGGGCGCAGCGGCGCGGCGTCGGGCATTTCGGCCTCCGGATGTTTGTAATGAGTATATAACACCAATATAATACCTCATGTCCAGTTCAATTTGCGCCCCAACGATGCGCATGTATGGCGTAAAATCCAATCTATTCAATGATAGCTGGAAATAAGGCAAATCGGGAAAATCGGAACAGGGGTAAGAAAATCCTTTTTTCCGGAGATTTGGTATTATATAGGTATTACATGGCGCAGGATTCAGCATATAACATTGCTATGAACGGGAGCGGCGCCGGCACTCGGGGGTGGCTGGCGAAGCAGTCCGGGCAAGAGCTTCCAGCAGGAAGGAAGGAGGCCGTTCATGAATGTGCCTGAAATCCTTGATCCTGAAAAATGGCTGGTTCCCCATGGCGGCCCGCGCTACGTGCAGCTGCACCGGCGGCTGAAACATGCAATCGAAAGCGGCCAGCTGCCGCCCGGCACGCCGCTGCCGCCCGAACGCGAGATCGCAGAGATGACATCGCTTTCGCGGGTCACGGTGCGCAAGGCGATCCAGCCGCTTGTCGAGGCCGGGCTTGTGTTGCAGCGGCGCGGATCGGGCACCATCGTTGCGCCGCGCGTGCCCCGGGTCGAGCAATCGCTCTCGATTCTCACCTCGTTCAGCGAAGACATGGCCCGGCGCGGGCTGAATGCCAGCTCGCTCTGGCTGGAACGCGGGGTTTTCCTGCCTTCGCCAGAGGAAATGATGGCGCTCGGCCTGTCGGCCGATGCGTCGGTGGCCCGGCTCGGGCGGTTGCGTCTGGCCGGAGAGGATCCGATGGCCATCGAGCGCGCAGCGCTGCCCCTCGACATCCTGCCCAACCCGCTGGCGGTCGAAACGTCGCTTTACGAGGTGCTGGAGCGCGATGGGAATCGTCCCGTGCGGGCGTTGCAGAAGATATCGGCGATAAACCTCTCCGAGGAGGACGCGGAGCTTCTTGGCGTCACACCGGGGGCGGCGGGGCTGCGCATCGAGCGCACTTCCTACCTGCCCGGCGGGCGGGTGGTGGAATTCACCCGCTCGGTCTATCGCGGCGATGCCCACGATTTCGTGGCCGAACTGCGCCTGGCCGAAGAATGAACGGAGGAAAGCAACAGATGCACCCGCCTGCCACCCGGATGAGACGCGAGATCGACGAGATCCCCGATGCGGTCGAGCGCCTGCTTGCGGCGGGGCAAGGGCCACGGCGCGCGGCGGCAGAGGCGCTGCGCGAACTGGATCCGTCACTGATGATCACGGTGGCGCGCGGCTCTTCGGATCATGTCTGCACCATGCTGAAATATGCCTGCGAGCTGACACTCGGCCTGCCGGTGGCCTCGCTGGGGCCTTCGCTGGCATCGATCTACGGGGCCCGCCTGCGGCTGGACGGCAGCATCTGCCTGAGCGTGTCCCAATCCGGGCAAAGCCCGGACATCGTTGCCATGACCCGGGCGGCGGTGCGCGACGGCGCAGAGGCCATCGCGATCACGAATGATCCCGCCTCTCCCCTGGCGCGCACGGCGCATCGGGTGCTCGACATCTTCGCCGGGCCAGAGCGCAGTGTCGCCGCCACCAAGACCTTCGTGACCTCGGCGGTGGCGGGGCTTGCGTTGCTGGCCGAGTGGGGCCGTGACGAAGCGCTGCTGGCCGCCCTTCACGCGCTGCCCGCCCGCCTTGCCGCGGCGGCGGCGCTTGACTGGCCGGAACTTCGCGAAAGCATCGGCGGCGATGGCTCGCTGTTCACCATCGGCCGGGGGCCGTCCTGGGCCATTGCCAGCGAGGCGGCGCTGAAGTTCAAGGAAACCTGCC
>JALVEX010000391.1 GCA_027030435.1 Paracoccaceae bacterium | reverse complement strand
TGCTCCAGCACATCATGCCAGAACTGAAGCCGCATCTCGGCGATCATCGGCTCGGGGCTCATCCAGGGCGCGCGGGCGATTTCGAGGTTGAAGGCATAGAGCGGCAGCACGCGCACCCGCTCCCCGGGCGCCAGCGCCATGGTGGCCATGAAGCGCTCGCGATCGCCGCGTTTCACCAGATCGGCGCAGGCGTCGAGGCCGGATCCGGGGGCCCCTTCGCCGCTCACGGCGCCGGCGCTCCATCGCGCACCAGCTTCCAGTTGATCGCGTCCAGAAGCGCCTCGAAGCTCGCGTCCACTATGTTGGCCGAGACGCCGACGGTGGACCACACCCGCCCCGCGGCATCCTCGCTGTCGATGGTGACGCAGGTGACGGCATCGGTGCCGCCATCGGTGATGCGCACCTTGAAATCAATGAGCCGCATATCCTCTATATAGCGCTGATAGGGGCCGAGATCCTTGGCCAGCGCGCGCGCCAGCGCATTCACCGGCCCGCGATCATTGCCCCGCTCATCGAGGCTTTCGGAAACCGAGAGCTTCTTCTCGCCCCCCACCTTCACCACCACCACCGCCTCGGAGAAGCTGCGCATCTGATCGTGGCGGTTCTTGCGCCGCTCGACGGTGACCTTGTAGCGCTTCACCTCGAAGAAATCGGGGAGAAGCCCGAGCACCCTGCGCGCCACCAGCTCGAAGCTCGCTTGCGCGCTGTCGTAGGAATAGCCGCGCGATTCGCGCGCCTTCACCTCCTCGAGGATGCGCGCGAGGCGGGGATCGCCCTTTTCGAGCGCAATCCCCGCTTCAGAGAGCCGGCGGCGCAGGTTGGATTGCCCGGCCTGATTGCTCATCGGGATGATGCGCGCATTGCCCACCAGCGCCGGATCGATATGCTCGTATGTGCTGGGATCCTTGAGGATGGCGCTGGCGTGGAGCCCGGCCTTGTGGGCAAAGGCGCTGGCGCCCACGTAAGGCGCCGATTTCAGCGGCACGCGGTTGAGGATTTCGTCAAGCTGGCGCGAGGTGCGGGTGAGATTCTTCAGCGCGTCCGCATCAATGCCGAGATCGAAGCGGCTCCTGTAGGGCTCCTTCAGCATCAGCGTCGGGATCAGGCTGACGAGATTGGCATTGCCGCAGCGCTCGCCGAGGCCATTCAATGTGCCCTGCACCTGGCGCGCGCCGGCATCCACCGCCGCCAGCGTGTTGGCGATGGCGTTGCCGGTGTCGTCATGGGTGTGGATGCCGAGGCGCGCGCCGGGGATGCCGGCGGCGATCACATCGGCGGTGATGCGGCGCACCTCTTCGGGGAGCGCGCCGCCGTTGGTATCGCACAGGACGATCCAGCGCGCGCCGGCCGCATGCGCGGCCTCGAGGCAGGCGAGCGCGTAAGCGCGGTCGGCCTTCCAGCCGTCGAAGAAATGCTCGGCGTCAAACAGCGCCTCGCGCCCCGATGCCACGAGATGGGCGATCGAGGCGCGGATGTTTTCGAGATTTTCCTCGAGCGAGATGCCGAGCGCGGTTTTCACGTGGAAATCATGGGTCTTGCCCACGAGGCAGACGGCCTTGGTGCCCGCATTCATCACCGCCGCCAGAACGTCGTCATTCTCCGCCGAGCGGCCGGCGCGCTTGGTCATGCCGAAGGCCGTCATGGTGGCGCGGGTTTCGGGGGCGTTTTCGAAAAAGCCGCTGTCGGTGGGGTTGGCGCCGGGCCAGCCGCCCTCGATGTAATCGACGCCTAGCGCATCGAGCATCTCCGCGATGCGGCGCTTTTCGCCAAGC
>JALVEX010000390.1 GCA_027030435.1 Paracoccaceae bacterium | reverse complement strand
CGGGCGGCGCGGCGATCAACCAGCTCGCGCGCGCCGCCGGCGCGCGGCTTGACGTGATCGCGCTCGATCTCGCGAGGCCGACGGCGGATTTCACCACCGGCCCGGCGATGAGCGAAGCCGATTTCATCGCCGCGCTCGGTGCGGGCTGGGGCGCGGTGTCAAAGGAAGCGGATCTTCTGGTGGTGGGCGAGATGGGGATCGGCAACACCACCTCCGCCGCCGCCATCGCCTGCGCGCTATTGGGCGGCGATGCGTCCGACTGGGTGGGGCGGGGCACCGGGGTGGACGATGCGGGGCTCGCGCGCAAGGCCGATGTGGTGGCGGCCGGGCTTGCGGCCAATCCCGCGCGTGATCCCCTCGAGATCCTGCGCTGCCTGGGCGGGCGCGAACTGGCGGCGATGGCGGGTGCGATCCTGCGCGCGCGCCATCTGCGCATGCCGGTGATCCTCGATGGCTTCATCTGCACCGCCGCCGCCGCCTGCCTGGAGCGCGCGGCGCCGGGGGCGCTCGATCATGCGGTTGCCGGGCATGTCTCGGCCGAAAGCGCCCATGCGCGGCTTCTGGAGGCGCTCGGCAAGGAACCGCTCCTCGATCTCGGGATGCGGCTTGGCGAGGGTTCGGGGGCCTGCCTTGCGATCAACATCCTGAAGGGGGCGATTGCCTGCCATTCGGGCATGAGCACCTTCGCCGAGGCCGGGGTGGCGGACGGCTGAGGGCGGGGGCTTTTCCCCGGCCCTCTCGCAAGGCCTCGGGGATGTACTGAAGATTTCATGCCTCCGGCGGGGATATTTTCCGACCAGTGATGAAGGGGCGCCGGGCGCTGGCGGCTGCGTCAGAGCGGCAGGGGTTCGTCCTGCTTCAGATGCTCCATGACGATCTGGCTCTGCACCCGGGCCACATCCGGGTGCGGCTGGAGCACCTGCTGGATCAGGTGATTGAGGGCGGAGAGATCGCGGCAATGGACCCGCAGCATGTAATCCGCTTCGCCGGTCAGGATCCATACATCGGTGATCTCGGGCACGCTTTGCGCAAGGGCGGTGAAATCGCGCGCCGCCTCTGGGCTGTGGCGCGCCATCTGCACCTGGATGAAGGCCTGCACCGAAAGGCCGATGCGCGCGGGATCGAGCACGGCGCGGCATCTGCGGATATAACCCCTTGCCTCCAGCCGCTGGCGGCGGCGCGCGGCCTGGCTCGGGGAGAGATTGAGGATTTCGCCAAGCTGCTGGCTGGTGAGAAGCGCGTTCTTTTGAAGCGCGGCCAGGAGGCGGGTATCGGTCGGATCAAAGCTCATGCGCGATAGTAGCATTGTTTTTCTGTTTAGCGCGAGACTTTCGCGGGAATATCGCCGATTTTAAGGGAAAACGCGCATTATACGCTCTCTGTCTGCGATATGATCGAGCAGCTTACGCAGAACAGGAGAACACCATGGGCCCCTTCCCGCATGATGCGCCCCCCGCCACGATCAGCGCAGAAAACCCCGCCGGAACCGACGGCATGGAATTCGTCGAATTTTCCCACCCGGAAGATCCCGATGCCTTGCGCGATCTTTTCCGCATGATGGGTTTCACCCACACCGCCACGCATCGCAGCAAGGATATCGAGCTGTGGCAGCAGGGCGATGTGAGCTATCTCGTCAATAACGAGCCCGGCAGCCACGCGATGGATTTTGCCGGCGAGCATGGCCCCTGCGCGCCTTCCATGGGCTGGCGGGTTGTGGATGCAGCACACGCTTTCCGCCATGCCGTGGCGCAGGGCGCGGAGCCTTTCGAGGGCGCGGGGAAAACCCTCGACGTGCCGGCCATCCGCGGGATCGGTGGTTCGCTGATCTATTTCATCGACAATCACCGCGAAACCAGCCCTTACAATGCCGAATTCGGGTGGATCACCGATGCCAACCCCCCGGGGCTCGGCTTTTATTACCTCGATCACCTGACCCATAACGTCCATCGCGGCAACATGGACAAGTGGTTTGCCTTCTACAAGCGGCTGTTCAATTTCCGCGAGTTGCAGTTCTTCGATATCGAGGGCAAATATACCGGCCTCGTGAGCCGCGCGCTTTCCTCGCCCTGCGGGCGCATCCGCATCCCCGTCAACGAGGATCGGGGCGAGACGGGGCAGATCGTCTCCTATCTGAAGAAATACCGCGGCGAGGGGATCCAGCATATCGCCCTTGGCACCGACAACATCTATGATTCGGTGGATGCGCTGGCCGAGCGGGGGCTGAGGTTCATGCCGCCGCCGCCGAAGGTCTATTACGAGATGAGCCGCGATCGGGTGAAGGGCCATGAGGAGCCCATCGAGCGGATGATGAAGCACGGCATCCTGATCGATGGCGAGGGGGTTGTCGGCGGGGGTGAGACGAAGATCCTGCTGCAGGTGTTTTCGAAGACGGTGATCGGCCCGATCTTCTTCGAATTCATCCAGAGGAAGGGCGACGAAGGCTTCGGCGAGGGCAATTTCAAGGCGCTGTTCGAATCGATCGAGCGCGAGCAGATCGAAAGCGGCGAGCTGGCCGTGGAGGAATGAGGCTTGACGAAAAGCGACGGCCGGGGGCCGGGCTCAGCCCCGGTTGCCGCGCCCGGCGAAGCGGCCGGCGTCCTCTGCGGCGCGGCGTATGGCCTTGGATTTGTTGACGCTTTCCTGATACTCGGATTCGGGATCGCTGTCGTGCACCACGCCGCCGCCGGCCTGGATGTAGAGGGTTTCATCCTTCACCACCGCTGTGCGCAGCGCGATGCACATGTCCATGTCGCCATTGGCGGCGAAATAGCCCACGCCGCCGCCGTAGATGCCGCGCTTTTCGGGCTCGAGTTCGTCGATGATCTCCATCGCCCGCACCTTGGGGGCGCCTGAAACCGTGCCGGCGGGCAGGCCCGCGAGCAGGGCCGAAAGCGCGTCATGCTCGTCCGAGAGCTCGCCCACCACGTTGGAAACGATGTGCATCACGTGGCTGTAGCGCTCGACGATGAATTCCTCCGTCGGGCGCACGGTGCCGATCTTCGCCACCCGGCCCACGTCATTGCGGCCGAGATCGAGGAGCATCAGGTGCTCGGCCAGTTCCTTTTCGTCGGCCAGCAGATCGGCTTCGAGCGCGCGATCCTCCTCGGGCGTGGCGCCGCGCGGGCGGGTGCCGGCGATGGGGCGGATCGTGACCTCGCGGCCGAACACCCGCACCAGGATCTCCGGGCTCGCGCCCACCACCTGGAAGCCGCCGAAATTGAAGTAGAACATGAAGGGCGAGGGGTTGGTGCGCCTGAGGCTGCGGTAAAGCGCGAAGGGCGGCAGGGTAAAGGGCATGGACCAACGCTGCGAGGGCACCACCTGGAAGATGTCGCCGGCGCGGATGTATTCCCTCGCCCGTTCCACGGCCTCGAGATAGCCCGCATGGGTGAAATTGGAGGCAAGCTCGGGTGCGCGCGCTTCGGCGCCGAGATCGCGGCTCTCGGCGGGCAGGTGGCGCTCCATGTCACGGATCGCATCCTGCACCCGCTCGGCCGCCTGAGCATAGGCGGCGCGCGCTGAAAGCCCCGAACTGGCCCAGGCCGGCGCCACCACGATCACCTCGCCCTTCACGCCATCGAGCACCACCACCACCGAGGGGCGCATGAGGCGCGCATCCGGCAGGCCCAGGGGATCGGGATTGACATCGGGAAGATGCTCGACGAGGCGGATCATGTCATAGCCGAGATAGCCGAAAAGCCCGGCCGCGGCGGAGGGCAGGCCTTCGGGCATCTCGATCCGGCTCTCCTCGATCAGGGCGCGCAGGCTTTCGAGCGGCGGGCGGGGATCGGGGGCAAACCCCTCGGGATCGATCCGCGCCGCGCGGTTGACGCGCACCTTCTCGCCCCGGCATTCCCAGATCAGATCGGGCTTCATGCCGATGATCGAATAGCGCCCGCGCACCTCGCCGCCGGTCACGGATTCCAAGAGGAAGCTGTCCTGGCGCGCTTCGGTGAGCTTCAGCATCAGCGAAACCGGGGTATCGAGATCGGCCGCGAGGCGGGCATGGACGATCTGATTGCGCCCCGCGTCATAGCCCCGTTCGAAGGCCTCGAAGGAAGGGGTGAGTTCCATCAGGGGACCTCAGCGAAACTGCGCGTGAACGGCATTGATCGCCGCCTGATCGAGCCGGATCCCGGCCTTTTCCTCGAGATCGGCCACATAGGCGAGGAAGAGATCCTGGGCGATCGACTGGCGCAGCTGATCGGCGAGCATGGTGGCGATCTGCTGATAGTCGGGCCGGCTTTCATCGGGAGGCAGGACATCATCGAGCCGCACCAGATAGACGGCGCCGAAGCCGTCGATCACCTTCACGTCACCCTTTTTCATCGAAAACACGTCCTTCAGGAAATCGGGCGGCGTGCCCTGGATGTAATCGGTGCGGGTGATATCCTCCTCGATGGTCTGGGTCAGGCCTTCGGCGGAGAGGTCGGCGCCTTCGGCCATGCGCGGCGCGAGCGCTTCGGCGCGCTTGCGCAGGGCCTTTTCGAGCTCCTGGTTTTCCCAGGCATCACGCACCTTCTTCTTCGCCTTTTCGAATTCCTCGATCCGCGGCGGCACGATTTCATCGAGACGCAGGGCGAAGAGGCCGCCATCCTCGAGGCGCCGGATCTCGGGAAAATCGCCCTTCGCCAGTTTCTTCGCCGCTTTGCGGAAGGCTTCGTAATCGGCGATGCCCCCGCCGACGCCCTCCCACCAGTCGATCTGACCGGATTGCAGATCGCTCTCCCCGGCCGCCTCCTCGAGCGTGGCGCCGCTGGCGATGAGATCCTCGAGTTCGCCTGTCATCTTGTCGATCTCTCGCCGGGCCTTGTCGAGCCGGGCCTCGATTTCCAGCCCTTCGCGGGCTTCCTCGAAGCTCGTTTCCTGGCCGGGGACGATCTGGCGCAGATTGATGATGGCGGGGCCGAGATCGGTATCGAACTCTCCCACGAGCCCCGGCGCATCCCTGGCGAATACCGCTTCACCCGCGCCTTCGAGATCATCGGGCGAGGTGATCTCGAGGGTGATGTCGTCGGGCGTGAGGCCGCGCGCCTTCACCAGATCCTCGAAGCCGGTTTCTCCCTTCTCGAGGCCTTCCATCGCCGCCTTCGCCTCATCGGGCGAGGCAAACACCAGCCGCTCCACCACCCGCTTTTCCGGGATCACATATTCGGATTTGCGGTTGTCGTAGATCTCGCGCAGCCGGTCCTCGTCGATCTCGACCTTGTCGAGCAGCATCTCGGGGGTGAGCCACACATAGGTGATGCGCTTCATCTCGGGCAGGGTGAAATTCTCGCTGTGGGCCTGATAATAGGCCTTCAGATCCTCTTCCGTGGGGGGGGGCAGGGGCTCGGCGAGATCCTTCTGGCCGATCCGCACCCAGGTGAAATTGCGCCGCTCGCCGGCAAAATCGAGGAAGGCCTTTTTCTCGGCCTCGGGCGCGGAAATGCCCGCGAGCACCGCCCTTTGCAGGATCGAGCGCGCGGTTTCCCGGCGCAGGATCCTTTCATAATCGGCTTCGCTCATGTTGAGTTGCTGAAGGGCGTAGCGGTAGGTATCGCGATCGAACTTGCCGTCGGGGCCGAAGAAGGCGGGGTTGGTGCGGATCTGTTCGGCGACGATCCCGTCGCCCACGGAGATGCCGAGGCGGGCGGTTTCATTGTCGAGCGCGGCCCCGATCAGAAGGCGCTGCTGCACCCGCTGATCGATCCGGCCGCGGGCGATGGCATCGGAAAGGCTGACGCGCTCCTTCGTTTGCGCCTCGAGCGCGCGCAGCTCCTGGGAGAGGGCGCGCTGGTAATCGCGGATGTCGATTTCGGTATCGCCCACGCCGCCGATCGAGCGCACGGAGCGGCCGAAATTGGTGACCCCGTAACCGCCGAGGCCCAGCAGGACAAGGACAAGTATGATCCAGACCAGTGCGCTCGATATCTTCTTCGTCATGCTCTCTTGTGCCATGCGGCGCCTCGCCTTGCGGGGTTGTTGAATGTTCAGGGTTTCTTAGGCGCTTATCAGGCGCGGGGCAAGGGCAGGGCGGCGAGGCGGGAAGCAAGGGCGGCGATCCCCGCGCCATTGATATTGGCGAATGCGATACGGACCTCGCGCGCCCCCGCCGGATCGCCCTCGGGGCGAAACATCGTGCCGGGCAGCAAGAGCACCCCCGCCTCGCGCAGAATGACCGGCGCGAGCTTGTCGGAGGGGAGGGCGAAAGGGTGCTGCGCGTAGGCGAAATAGGCACCCGCGCCGAGAAGCTTCCAGCCCTCGAGCCCCGCGATCGCCGCCGCCATGGCCGCGCGCCGGTCGAGGATCTCGCGCCGCTCGCCCGAGAGCCATTCGCCGAGATTGCGCATGCCGAAGAGCGCCGCGCGCTGGGCGAGCTGATTGGGGCAGATGGTGACGGTATCGAGGAATTTCTCCACCTCTGCGAGCCGTTCCGGCCCGGCGACGAGCGCGCCCACGCGATGGCCCGTCAGCCGGTAGGCCTTGGAGAAGGAATAGAGCTGGATCAGGGTTTCCTCCCAGCCGGCCCGCGCGAAGAGGGGGTGCGGCGCGCCTTCGCAGGAATGGAAATCGCGGTAGGTTTCATCGAGGATGAGCGCGATGCCGCTGCGCCGGGCCAGATCGAAGAAGGCTTCCATCAGGGCCGGCGGGTATTCCGTGCCGCCGGGGTTGTTGGGGGTGACGAGCACGATGGCGCGGGTGCGCGGCGTGATCAGGCGCGCGGCGGCTTCGGGATCGGGCAGGAGCCTGGCCCCCGCTGCCAGCGGCACGGTGCGGATGCCCTGCATGTCGAGCCACATCTTGTGATTGAAATACCAGGGGGTTGGCAGGATTATTTCATCCCCCGGCGCGGCCAGGGCCTCGATCGCCGCCGCGAAGGCCTGGTTGCACCCCGAAGTGATGGCCACATGCCCCGGGCGGATGGAGGCGCGGTAGCTTTCGGACCACCGCTTCGCCACCTCCTCGCGCAACGCCGGCAGGCCGAGGACGGGGCCGTAGAGATGGGCGGCGTCATCCTCGAGCGCGGCCTTTGCGATGGCCTCGCGCAGGGGGGCGGGGGGCGGGGATACCGGCGCGGCCTGGCTGACGTTGATCAGCGGGCGATCGGGCGGGAAGCTCACGCCTTCAAGCCAGCGGCGCGCCTCCATCACCGGCGGCGCGATGGTGGCCGCGATATTGGGGTTGATCGGGCCCCGCGCCGCCACCCCGGGCCTCAATCGGTGCCCCGGTAGGGCTCCACATATTGCAGGGCCATGTCCCAGGGGAAGAAGATCCAGGTATCCTGGCTGACTTCGGTAATGTAGCTGTCCACCATCGGCTTGCCCTTCGGCTTGGCA
>JALVEX010000389.1 GCA_027030435.1 Paracoccaceae bacterium | reverse complement strand
ATCGATGCACCTCCCCCTTGACCTCGCCCCTTCGCGCGCCACATGTAGGGGGATCGCAATTGCAACCGGAAACGCATGAACAGCAAGGGGGCTCACCATGGCTTTCACACTTCCCGATCTTCCCTACAAGTACAACGCCCTGCAGGAGCAGGGGATGTCGATGGAGACCCTCACCCTCCATCACGACCGCCACCACAAGGCCTATGTGGACAACCTCAACAAGCTGATCGCGGGCACCGAATGGGAGGGGAAATCCCTTGAGGAGATCGTCACGGGCACCTTCGATGCGGATGCCTGCACCCAGAGCGGCATCTTCAACAACGCCAGCCAGCACTGGAACCACACCCAGTTCTGGAACTGGATGAAGCCGCGCCACATCGATGTGCTGGGCGAGGTGGACATGCCCGCCGAGCTCGAGAAGAAGATCGTCAAGGACATGGGCTCGCTCGAGGAATTCTACAATGAATTCTATGCCAAGGGCGCGGGCCAGTTCGGCTCCGGCTGGGTGTGGCTGGTGCTCGATACCGACGGCAAGGTGAAGGTGACGAACACCCCGAACGGCGTCAACCCGCTCTGCTTCGGCCAAACGGCGCTTCTGGGCTGCGACGTGTGGGAGCATTCCTACTACGTGGATTTCCAGAACGCGCGGCCGAAATACCTGATCAACTTCATCGAAAATCTGGTGGATTGGGAAAACGTCGCCCAGCGGCTGGAAAACGCCTGATCCGAAGGCGCGCCGGGCCGGGAACGGGCCGGAGCGCACTCGCAGACCAGTGCAAAAAGGGCGCCCCGCGGGGCGCCCTTCCTTTTCGTTGCGGGCAGGGCGTCAGGCCTCGGGATTGTCGAGGCAGAAGCCCTCGATATCCGTCGCTTCCCAGCCGATGAAGCCGCTGTTGACGATGGTGCGATCCTCGCCGTGGATGCGGATGTTGTAGCCGCAGGGATCCATCGCCGTGGTGTCGAGGCTCCAGGTGCCGCTGGCGCCGGTGGTATCGAGCGTGAGCGCAGCGTGGCTGAGGCTGTTCGAGGCCGTGGCGCCGGGGGCGGGCACCGGCAGGGGAGCGGCCGGTGCGCGCGAGGTGAAGGCCAGCAGGCCGCCGCTTGCCTCGGCCTGAGGCGTGACGGAAAGCGAGAGGCTGCGGCTGTGCAGATCCGCCATCGAAAAGGTGCCGGTGATCTGGTCGCCGATCGTGAACTTGCCGCAATTGCCCGCGCCGCTGGTGATCTCCACATCCACCACGGGGCGGGTGTTGTCGATGAAGAAATGCTCCGGCGAGCTGCCGGCAAGCGGCACGGCCCCTCCGGCTTCGCGCACCTCGATATAGACAGAATGCAGCCCTTCCTCGGCGGCCGTGAAGGGCGCCAGGAGATTGCCCGCCACGCTCCTGAATACCGGCCCTGCCTGGGGGATGTATTCGAACCAGTCGCCATTGGCCACCTGATTGACCGTTGAGATCGAAAGGAAGGGGCCGATCACGGTGAACACGGTGACGTCGAAGCTCTTGGTCCAGGGCTTGTGGACGGCATCCGAAGGCCCTTTCACCATCACCCGGTATTCGAGATTGTTCGAACTTGGGAAGGCCACCTGCCCGGCGATGCGGATCACCCCGCCAAAGGGGCTTTCGTCGGCCGTGAGCGTGCCGCCGATGTTGTCGCCATTGGCAAAGCCGAGCGCGTTGATCCGATCCACAGGCATGGAGCCGATCGATTCGATGAAGGGGGTAAGCTCGCCCTCGGGCACGCCCCTGGGCAGCGGCCGCAGCTCGATCCGGCAATCCTCGCGATTGCCCCAGTGGGGCACGTGATTGGGCTGGTTCGCAGGCGGTGGCGAGGCCCAGGAAAGGATGCCGCGGATGCGCGCCTTGCCGGCCTTGCACCATTCCTTCTTGTGCTTTTCGAGATTGACCGGAAGCTGCGCCTGATACCACAGCCCGCCATCGGGGATTTCGTCGATGTCATGGACATCCACGAAGGTCGTGCCCTGATATTCCCAGCCCGAGCCGAAATCGAGGTAGAAGGCGATATATTCGCGCGAGCCGTCATCGCAGAGATCGCCCGCATAGCCTGCCTTGCGCTTGATCTCGATCACCCCGTGCAGGTTCTCCGCATCGCGATCGAGGCCTACGCAGTGGAGCTCCTCGTAAGTCGTGTTGAAATTCGGCTTCAGGATGAAATCATCGAACTTGGAGAGATCGATGCCGAGCTTGGGCAGCGCCGCGAGCGCCTGTGCGGCAGCGATATCGGTATTGTCGGAGGCGAGCTTCATCACCTGCGGGTAAACCGCACGCATCTGGCCGAGCCTGTCGCCCTTTTCCACCTTCTTCAGCAGCTTCTCGAGCGGCGCCGGTGGCGCTTTCGGGATATCCATCGATGCCAGCTGTTCCTTCAGCATGGCCAGCGCGTGCGGCGTCAGCTTCTCGATGCAGGGGCCGTCAAGCACATCGATCAGGGTGCACAGGAAGGAATGGCGCGGTGCGATCTGGATATCGCGTACCAGCCGATTGCCCCAGATCGGCGCCCAGGCCGGCGCGTTGGGCGGCGGCGCCACGTTCCAGGAAAGGATCGCCAGCACGCGCGGCAGCACGGGCTTGCGATCGCAGCAGCGCCGCTTCTTGGGATCGATCCTGAGCGAGACGGCATAGCAGAGATCCTCGTCAAACCCCAGATCATGGGCATCGAAGCTCGCCAGCCCGTGATCGATCCAGGTGCCATCGCCATAATCGAGATAGAAGCGCACGTATTCGCGCGAACCATCGGTGCAGGAATCACCCGAATAGCCATTGGGGCGCTTGATCTCGACGATCGCGGCGAGGATGTCTGACGCCGGGTTGTGGCCGACGCAGGTCAGCTCCTCGAAATTGGTATTGCCCACGATCTTCACTTTCGGATCCGGCAGATCAGGCAGATCCAGATCCTTGAGATTGCCGAAGTAATTGGGATTGGAAATCAGGTGCAGCTTCAGGTTTCGCCGGAAGGCGAGTTCCTTGTCATCGGTCTTTTTCATCGGAGTTCTCCAGAATGCAATATTGAAATGAGGCTGCTTCCCAACACCGAAAATGCGATGCCGGCAGCCATTCGAAATGTTCCGTGAGAGGAAACAATATAGCATGTTTTGCCGGAATTGTCGCAGGCCTGTTGATTGCTTGGGTGAGAATGGGCCATTATCGGCGCATGCGGGCTTCAGGCCCGTGCCGGCCCGGCGGAGAAACGGGCGGTGAAAAAGGCCGGGGGAAGGGGCGGCACGTGTGAAAGGGAGGTGCAGGATGCGCCATCTCGTGCTGGCCGTTCTGGCGCTGTTTGTGTTCATGGCGCCCGGGAGTGGCGCGGGCCTTCACGCCCGCTCCCTCGAGGCTTCCGGCGCCGCCGCAGGCGCCGAAACGGGCGGGCAGGGGGGCGAGCGGGGGCCTCTGAAGGTGCTTGTCAAGCCCGTGGCGCCCTTCGTCATGGCGCGCGAAGGCGGCGGGGTGCAGGGCTTCAGCATCGATCTGTGGCACGCGATCGCAGCGCGGCTCGGGCGGGAGAGCGAATTCAAGATGCTGCCCGACATCAGGGCGCTGCTCGCGGCTGTCGAGGCGGGGGAGGGGGATCTCGCGATCGCCGCGATCACCATCACCGCCGCGCGTGAGAAACGCATGGATTTCTCGCACCCCTATTTCCGCTCGGGGCTTCAGATCATGGTGACGGCGCAGGATCAGGGCGCGTTCGGCCGCGCCTTTTCCGTGATCGGTGCGATGCTCGCAGCGCCCGGCTTTCGCGCGGCGCTCATGGCCATTGTTCTTCTGGTGCTGGTCGCCGCGCATGTGATCTGGCTGGTGGAGCGGGGGCGCAATCGCGATTTCACCCGCGCCTGGCCGCTCGGCCTGTGGGACGGCATCTACTGGACGATGGTGACCATCTCCACCGTCGGCTATGGCGACAAGACCCCGAAAACAAACGCCGGGCGGCTGATCGCGCTGGTGCTGATCGTGTTCGGCTACGTGGCCTTCGCCTGGTTCACCGCCACCATTTCGGCCTCGATCACCGTTTCGCGCCTTGAGGGCGAGATCCGCGGGCCGGAGGATCTTGCGGGCCATGCCGTGGCCACCGTCAGCGGCTCCACGAGCGAGGCCTGGCTTTCCGGCGTGCCGGGGGTGGAGATCGTGGCGCGGCCGCGTTTCGAGGATGCGGTGGCGGCGCTCGGGAGCGGGGAGGCGGAGGCGCTGGTTTACGATTTTCCGGTGCTTGCCCATTATGCCGGCAGCGCAGAGGGCCGGGGGCGGGTGCGTCTCGTGGGGCCCGTTTTCCGCCGCGAGCCCTACGGGATCGCCTTCCCGGTGGGCAGCCCGCTGCGCGAAGAGGTGAACCGGGCGCTTCTTGGCATGGTGGAAAGCGGCGAGATGGAGCGGCTGGAGCGCAAGTGGTTCGGCACGGCGGAATAGAGCGAAGCGGGAAGGGATTGCCCGCGCGCCACCGCCCGCGCCGCCGCCGCCTTCAGGTTCCCGGTGCGGAGCGCGCCGCTGATGCCGCGCAAAGGGCGGCGTGCAGGGTTTCCACATCGCCCGGCGCGGAGAGGAAATCGCGCAAGCCCGGCTCGGCGAAGCCCTGCGCGATCACGTGATCCAGAAGCGCCAGAAGCGGCTCCCAGAAGCCGTTGACATTGAGGAGAAAGATCGGCTTTTCATGCAGCCCGATCTGGCGCCAGGTGAGCACTTCGAAGAATTCGTCGAGCGAGCCGGCGCCGCCGGGCAGCACCACGATCGCATCCGAATTCATGAACATCACCTTCTTGCGCTCATGCATGTTTTCGGTGATCACGAAGCGCGTCAGATCGCGCCGCCCCCTTTCGCGCCCCAGAAGGTGCACCGGGATCACGCCGAAGGTATCGCCCCCCGCCGCGCTCGCCGCCGCCGCGACCTCGCCCATCAGCCCCACATCGCCCGCGCCGTAAACCAGCCGCCAGCCGGCTTCGGCGATGGCGTGGCCGAGATCCCGTGCCGCCTTTGCGAAGGCGGGATCGCGCCCCCTGCGCGAGCCGCAATAGACGCAGACGGAAAAAGGCGCGCCACCGGGGGCGGGATCCGGGGCGGGGCTTGCAGCCCTGTCGGCCTGAGGGGGGTGTGGCTTATGTGGCGGCATTGTCTGCTTTCGTTGCATGGTGCTGGCCCCCGTGATAGCGAGGGATGCGATGTCTGGCAACAGCGCCGGGATGGCCGGGAGGCGGCTATCGGCGGGTGAAGAACAAGGGGAATACATGCCTTCTGACAAGAGCGCAAAGGGGGGGCTGGTGCCTCCGAGCCGGGGGCTGGTGGTGATCGCGGTGCTGCTGGCGATCGCGGCGGGGGGCTATACCTGGCTGAAGGCGCGACGCTTCGGGGAGAGTGCGGAGGCCACCGGGGCGATGGCCACGGGCGGGCAGGGCGCGCAGGAAGAGCGCGCGGCCGGCTCGGGCAGCAATGCCGTGCCCGGAGCGGGCACGGGCGGTGGCGGCGCCGGGGCCGTCGCCGAAGGAGGTTCGGGGGAGGGAGGAGCGGCCAGCGCGCCGGCAGAGGCCACGGCGAGCCCATCGCCGGAAGAGCCCCCTCAGGCTGCGCAGGAAAAGGCCCCTTTGGAAACCTCTTCGGAACCTCCCGCGACAGCGCCGGAGCAGGCGGGGCCGGATGAGGGCGGGCCGCAGGACGGGCAGGATCGCGATGGCGATCTGGCCATGCTCGCACCGTCAGAGAATCCCGCGAAAGAGAGCGTGGTGGAGAGCACGCCCGAAGAGCCTGAGCCGCAACCCGGAGCGCAAGCCGCGCCATCTGCGCCCCTGGAAGCCGACCCGCAGGCAACGGAAGGCGCCACGCCCCCGCCACAGGCCGCCGCATCCGGTGCCGATACTGCCGCGATCCCGCCGCAGGCCACCACTCCCGGGCCAGACACAGGCCCGACCGCGCCTGAACGCGGCGCACCCGCACCCACCCCCGCAGCCGAAGGTGCACCGGCTTCCGAGCCGGCAGCGGCCCCGGAGTCCGTGGCGCAGGCGCCCCGGCCAACCCCGCAGGAAAGCGGGGAAATCCGCCCGCCGGAATTTGACGTGGTGCGCGTCGATGCTTCCGGCGGGGCGCTGGTGGCCGGGCGCACGGCGCCGGGGGTGAAGGTGCGCGTGCTGCTCGATGGCGAAGAGATCGCCGCCGGGGAGAGCGACCGGGCCGGCAATTTCGTGCTGCTCTTCGATCTTGGCCCCTCCGCGGCGGCGCGCAGCATCTCGCTTGCCGTCGAGATGGCGGACGGCCGGCGCGTGGTCTCGGACAAGACCGTGCTGATCGCCCCCGTCAAGCCGCCCGAAGCGCAGGCCGCAGCGCAGACCGCATCAGCGGGCGGTGCGGGCGGCGAGCCCGCGCCCGGCGGCGAAGCGGCGGATGGCGAAGCGGGGGAAGCTGTTGCAGAGGCAGAGGCTGGAGATGAAGAACCGGCGCAGGCGCCCGCCGAGGCAGAGGCCGGAGCCGGGGCCGATGCGCCGCCGGCGGTGCTGCTCCTCGGGGAAGAAGGGGTCGAGCTGATCCAGCCGCCCGCGCCGGCGGCGGAGGAGGGTCTGGTGATCGACGCGATCAGCTACGATGATGCGGGCGAGGTATCGCTGGCCGGGCGGGGCGCGCCGGGCGCCTTCCTGCGCCTCTATCTCGACAACCGCCTGAAGCAGACGCTCGAGATCGGCGCGGATGGCCGCTGGCACATGCCGCTTGCGGGGCTCGCGCCCGGGCTTTACCGCCTGCGCCTCGATCAGCTCGATGCGAAGGGCGCCGTGACGGCCCGCCTCGAAATCCCCTTCAAGCGGGAATCGGCCGAAGTGCTGGCCCGCGCCGCGGCCCGGGCGGCTGGCGGCGAGGCGGCAGCCGGGGCGCAGGGCGGAGCCGAAGGGGGCGGGGCCGAGGCTGTGGCTGAAGCGCCGGCGCCGGCCCAAACGCCGCCTGCCTCCGCACGAGAATCCACAGCAGAGACAACGCCGGCGGCTTCGGCCCTGATCCCGGCCGTGCGCCCGCCTGAGCCATCTCCCGAAGCGGGGGGCGTGGGGGCGGCTGTCACGCAGCCCGCCGCCTCCGCAACCGCTCCCGCCCCGGCCCCCGCCCCGATGCAGCCGGCCCGCGCCGGCGATGGCGGGGGTGCAGCTGGGCCCGTGTCCGGCCCGGCCACGGATCAGGAGAACCGGAGCCAGCCGGCCACTCCGGCCAGCCCGCCCGCCCCCGGCGCACCGCCGGCCCCCGGAACGCCGCCCGCGCCGAAGGTGGCGATCGTCACCGTTCAGCCGGGCTTCACGCTCTGGCAGATCGCGCGGGAAAACTACGGCAAGGGGATCCTTTATGTGCGCGTCTATGAG
>JALVEX010000388.1 GCA_027030435.1 Paracoccaceae bacterium | reverse complement strand
CTACAGCGCGGGTTTTTCGGATGCGGAAGGGCGCATCCGGGCAACGTTCGAGATGGTTTTCCTCACCGGCTGGGCCCCATCGCCCGATCAGCCCAAGCCCCTGCGCCCCGGCTCGGCGAAGGCCAGCCTGGCGGAGGCATTGGGCACATCGGAAATCCCGCTTCCCGATCCTGCGCCCAAAGGGCGCAATTGAAGCCCGGCCAAAACCTGCTAGAGATCGCCAAGGCACCAGACAGGAAAGTCAACCCATGCAGAAAGCGCCAGACCCCCAGGAGAAGATCGGCGTGCTCATCGCCAATCTCGGCACGCCCGATCATTACACCTACTGGCCCATGCGCCGCTATCTTTCCGAATTCCTCTCCGACAGGCGAGTGATCGATTACCCGGCATGGAAATGGCAGCCGATCCTGCAGCTCATGATCCTCACCAAACGCCCTTTCACCTCGGGCGCCGCCTACAAGAGCATCTGGAATCACGATCTCGGCGAAAGCCCCCTGATGACGATCACCAAGGCCCAGACATCCGCCCTGAGAGATGCGCTGGAAGCCCGCTTTGGTGATGGCCTGATAGTGGATTTCTGCATGCGCTACGGCAATCCCTCCACGCGCTCCAAGGTTCGGGCGATGGTGGAGGCAGGCTGCACGAAGATCCTCTTCTTCCCGCTCTACCCGCAATATGCCGGCGCCACCACCGCCACCGCCAACGATGCCTTCTTCCGCGCCCTCGGCGAAGAGAAATACCAGCCCGCCGTGCGCACCGTGCCGGCCTATTTCGATCATCCCATGTATATCGATGCGCTTGCCGCATCCGTCCGCGAGGCATGGGAAGGGATGGAGAACAAGCCCGAGATGCTGGTGGTTTCCTATCACGGCATGCCGGAGCGTTACCGTGAGGAAGGCGATCCCTATTACGATCAGTGCATCGCCACGACGGAGCATCTGCGAGAGGCGCTGGGCTGGGGGCATGAGGAAATCACCTCCACCTTCCAATCGCGCTTCGGCCCCGAGGAATGGCTGAAGCCCTACACGGTGGATGAGGTGGCCCGCCTCGCGCGGGAGGATGGCAGGAAGCGGATCGCCGTGATCGCGCCGGCCTTTTCCGCCGATTGCATCGAGACGCTCGAGGAAATCAACGAGGAAATCCGCGAAAGCTTCATCGAGGCCGGCGGCGAGGAATTCACCTATATCCCCTGCCTCAATGACCGCCCCGATCATATCGAGGCCCTGGCAGAGGTGATCGGGGAAAACCTGTGCGGGTGGATCGCGCCGGCGGAAAAATGAAAGGGGGCGGCCCTGTAGCCACCCCCTTTTCACTCGCAAGGCATGCGCCCTCAGATCAGCAGAACCTGCGTGCCAACCTTCGTAAGCTTGAAAAGCTCGGCGATATGCTCGTTGTAAAGGCCGATGCAGCCGTTGGACGAGCGCCGCCCGATCTTGCGCGTATCCTGGGTGCCGTGAATGCGGTAATACCGCCAGGAGAGATAGAGCGCGTGGGTTCCGAGCGGGTTATCGGGCCCCGGCGGGATGAAATCTGGCCATTCGGGATTGCGCTTCTTCATCGCCGGTGTCGGCGCCCAGCTCGGCCCGACAACCTTGCGCACGATCCTTGTGCGCCCGCGGCGCGTGAGATCCTCGGAGATCGGCACGCTGGTGGGATAGAGCTTGTAGATCGTTTCATCCTCGGACCAGAAATGCAGCGCGCGTGACGTGGTATCCACAAGGATCGCGCCGTTTTTCAGATTGCTGAAATAGGGGCGCCACTGCAGCGCGCGGAAGCTCGAGATGTTGTGCCGCACCGATCTGCCCACATTCGGATCCTTTGCCGCCGTCTGGGCCAGTGCGGGGGCTGCCAGCACACCGGCCGCAGCCGTGCCCAGAAACAGCCGCCTGCTCATCTTGCCGGAAACATGATCAGCCATATTTCACTCCTTCAAACCGATATTTCCTCATGCAAAATGACATATATGGCGCAAAAGCCGCATTCGCAAATCAAACGAGTGTTATTCTCGCGATTTTTCGCCGGACGGGTTTGATCTGCCACGCCTTTGCCTGTAGAGGGCTCAGTGAGGAAACATCGGGGTGAACGATACATGAAACGCTTTCTTGTCCTTGCCTTTTCGGCTCTTTTCGCGCTTTCCGCCTGTGACACGACAACAGGCCCACGCATCGGCCCCGATGGCAAGCCCTTGCCGAAGGTTTACAAGATTCGCAGCGCCGACAAGGCAAAGATCGAATACAGGATGCTGGATGCCGTGAATGCGCTGCGCCAGGCTGCCGGGCTCTCGCCGCTTCGCCTCGATCCCAAGCTCACCGCCGCCGCTGCCACCCATTCGCGCGACATGTCCATCCAGAATCGCCCCTGGCATTTCGGCTCCGATGGCTCATCCCCGCTCGATCGCGTGGCAAGAGCCGGATATGCGGGCATGTTTCGCGGGGAGAACATTTCCGAAACCTACGAAACCGAGCTCGAAACCCTTGCCGCCTGGATGGAAGACAAGGGCACGCGTGACGTGATCCTCGATCCCTACGCGACCGACATGGGATTTGCCTGGTATCAGGAGCCGAACGGCAAGATCTGGTGGACGCTTGTTACCGGCGGGCCGAAATCCAACCAGCACTGAGGCCAGGCGCGGACCCGCCCTCAGGGATAGATCGAAATCGGCGTGCCGGTTCTGACCATGGCGTAGATATCGCGCATTTCCTTGTTGGAAACGGAAATGCAGCCCCATGTCCAGTCCGGGCGACGGGGGTCGAAGGGGCGCGGGCCACCGTGAATGAAGATGTCTCCCCCCGGATCACGGCCCAGCGCACGCGCCTCTGCGATATCCTCTTCATTAGGATAGGAAATCCCGAGCGAAAGATAGAAGCTGCTGTTGGGATTGCGGCGGTCGATGATGTATTCGCCCTCAGGCGTGCGGCCATCGCCTTCGAATTTCTTGTCGCCCTCCGGCGCGAAGCCAAGATCTATGCGATAGGCCTTCAGGACCTGATCCCCGTGCATCAGATACATGCGCCGCTTGCCCTTCAGCACGATCACCCGGGTGACCTCGGGGCCATCATATCGCTTGAACTTCGATGCACAGGCGCTTGTCAGCACCAATGCGAGGATCAGCACTCCTGCCTTCAATGCCCGCATGTTCATTCCGTTACCTGCTCTTCTTTTCCCTGAAGATACACGTTTTCCGCCAGTCTGGCACCCATTTTTGCGGCTCACGTCAGGGAGAAGCGCGCGAAAAGCTCCACATGGGGCGCCCAGCGGAACTGATCCACCACCGTTACCGGCCCCATGCTGTATCCTGCATCAAGCAAAATGCGCGCATCCCGCGCAAAGCTCTCTGGGTTGCAGGAAACGGCCGCCACCACAGGAACATGCGCCTTCGCGATTTCGTACATCTGCGCTTGCGCCCCCGCGCGCGGCGGATCGATCACCACCGCATCGAACCGCGCAAGCTCATCGGGCAGAAGGGGGCGGCGGAAGAGATCGCGGGTGTGCGTTTCGAGCCTTTTCAGCCCCTCTGCACCCCGCCAGCCCGCCTGCATCGCAGAAAGCATCGCCTCTTCGGCCTCATATGCCGCCACTTCGCATTTCGCCGTGAGGGGCAGGGCGAAGGTGCCGCAGCCGGCAAAGAGATCGGCCACCCGTGACGCGCCGCAAACACTCTCTGTCACGGCCGAAACAAGCACCTTCTCGCCCTCTTCCGTCGCCTGAAGAAAAGCCCCCGGCGGCAGGGGAACGCGCGCCGGCCCCATCTGCACCAAGGGCGGCGCCAGGGTCGCCACGGGCTCTTCTCCCCATTGAAGGCGCGCCAGGCCATGTTCGGCAGCGATGGCCGCGAGTTCTTGGCGAAGCGAAAGGCCCATTTCCTTGCCGCCCCGCGCCATGACGTCCACCCCGCCGAGGGTGCGTGTCAGGGTGAATTTCATCTCGCCCTTGCGCGAGGCTCCGGCTGATGTCAGTGCATGAAGGGCGGGAAGCGCCGCCAGAAGATCGGGATGCAGCAGCGTGCAGCCTTCCGGTGCCACGATCTGCCCGCTGGCGCGCCCGTGAAAGCCCACAAGCGCGCCCCTTTTCAGGCGCCGCCCCGAAAGGGTCGCGCGGCGGCGGCTGTTGGTGGGGGATGTGATGGGCGCGCGCACATCCGCCTCCACCCCGCGCGCTGCAAGAGCCGCGATCACCAGATCACGCTTCCATCGGGCTACATAATCCTCGCTCGCGTGCTGGAGCGCGCAGCCCCCGCAGGCGCGAAACCTCGGGCAGGCAGGCCGCACACGATGGGGCGAAGGGGTAACGATGCGGGGCACATTGATACGGCCCTCCACAATTTCGCCCTCAACCACCTCGCCGGGCAGCGCCAGCGGCACGATCACCCCGCCGGGCGCAATGCCATCTCCCAGCCGGCCCAGCTTTTCGATCTTCACCTGCATCCCGCGCGCTCCAGAAGCTCTTTACGCGTGAGCGAAAAGCCGGATGCGATCCACGCCTTTTCAAGCCGGCTCAGAGCCTCCCCGAGCGCCTTGCCCCGATAGCGGGGCATGAGATCCGCCGGCCTGATCGGAAATTCAGCTTTTGCGCCTTGTTCGAGACGGTTGATATCTTCTGGCGAAAGGCTTTCTCCGGCCAGGGCCGCGCGCAGGATCATGGCATCGCGCCCGTGATCCAAACCGAGGAGATACCCAAGCTCCGCAGGATCCGCATCTCCTCGGGCCGCCTCGGATATCCGTTCGAGGCGCCTTGCCTGCTTGCGGCTCAAGCGCAGGCTCTCACGCCAGCTATCAGCATCAAGCGCAGCCAGACGGCGAAGCGGATCGGGCGGCAGGCCATGCTCCCGCTCGAGCGCCACCAGCCGCGGCAAGGCGGAAGGATCGGCATCCGGCACGGCATGAACGAGCACACCCGCCTTCTCCATCGCCATAACGGACGGCGCGGGATCGGGTGCCTCGAGAAGCTTCAGCACTTCGGAAGTCGTTCTTTCCTTCGAAAGCCGCCCGATATGCGCTGCATTTTCTGCACAGGCCACAAGCCCGGCCGGATCCAGGCCACAATCCGGATCGCCATACCATGCATGGAAGCGGAAAAAACGCAGGATGCGCAGGTAATCCTCGCGAATGCGATCATTCGGCGCGCCGATGAACCGGACCCGCCCTGCCCGGAGATCTTCAATCCCGCCAAGAGGGTCGATCACGTTCCCTTCCGCATCGGCATAGAGCGCATTCATGGTGAAATCGCGCCTGCGGGCATCCTCTTCAAGCTTGCCGGAATAGGCAACAACCGCCCGCCGGCCATCCGTCTGCACATCCCTGCGGAAGGTGGTGATCTCATGCGGGATTCCACCGGAGATAACTGTAATCGTGCCATGCTCGATCCCTGTTGGCACCACTTTCGTCCCGGCGGCCTCGAAAAGCGCCGCGGCTTCTTCGGGGCGGGCATCGGTAGCGATGTCGATATCTTTCACCGGCACGCCGAGAAGCGCATTTCGCACGCAGCCGCCCACGAAAAAGGCTTGTTTGCCAGCCGCCAGCAATGTCCGCATCACGGCAGACGTCTCGGGCCTTCTTGCCCAATCCGCATCGATCCGCGCCGCCGTCTTCATTCGGAAACCCTTTCCGACAGCTGCTTCAGAATCCGCGCCGTGGCGCCCCAGATATAATAAGGGCCATGGGGCACGGTGTAATAGTGCCTGCGCCGCCCGCGCCAGCGGCGCGACTGAACGGAAAAGCGTGCAGGATCAAGCACCGCATCAAGGGGCACGAAGAAGGCCTCATCCACCTCTGATGGCTCCGGGACAGGTGAAAAACCGGCTCTGACAATGCCCAATACGGGGCAAACATCATAGCCTGTCACCGTCCGGTGATGCGGCAGACGCCCGATGACTTCCACAAGCTCCGGCGGCAGGCCGACTTCTTCTCGCGCCTCGCGCAATGCGGCCTCTTCGGGCCCCGAATCCTCAGCGTCGATACGCCCGCCGGGCAGGGCGATCTGGCCGGGGTGATGGCGCAGGGCCGAAGAGCGCTTGGTGAGCAGAAGATCGGCCTCCTCCCCCCGCAGGAAAACAGCCAGCAGCACGGCAGCCGGCTGGAGCTTTCCCACGGCAGGCGCAAGATCGGGATCAAGATCGAAATCCGAGCTCGGGGCGGCATGGGGCAGCGCGGCCACTCGGAGGCGCGAAGGCCAGTCACTCACCATCGCCGGCAGGCTCCTTTGCCTCGAAGCCCAGGGTTTGCGGATCGAATTCGTAATGCGCACCGCAGAATTGGCAATCAGCCGTGACGATACCCTCCGGGGTTGTCATATGGCCGATGTCCTTGGCGGAATAGATGGAAAGGCTTTCGCGGACGCGCTCAGGCGAGCAACTGCACCCGAATTCCACCTTTTGCGGCGGAAACACGCGCGGCGCTTCCTCGTGGAAAAGCCGGTAGATCAGATCGGCCGGGCTTACATGCGGGCCGATCAGCTCCAGATCCTCCGCCGTTTCGAGCAGCATGACGGCGCGGCGCCAGTTCTCTTCCCTCTCCGCGTCGCCGACAAGCCTGGAAGCCGCCGGCATCTGCTGGATCATGATGCCGCCGGCACGCCACCCCTCCCGGCCTCCCGGCAGCATCGATTTTCCGAAGGCAAGGCGAAAGCGGGTCGGAAGCTGCTCGGACTGGGCAAAATACTGCTCGGCACAGGCCGCGAGGCTTCCACCGGCCAGAGGCGTTATGCCCTGATAGGGCTCCGTTCCCTTGCCCTGATCGATCAGGATCGCCAGATAGCCCGCGCCTATAGCCGCGAATGGATCCTCCACATTCTCCAGCCGCTCCGGATCGAAGCTAGCATAGGCGCGCATGCGGGCCGGCTGGCCGGGCTCGGCCGGCGCGTAGTAATCGGTGGCGATGATCCGGGCCGGGCCGTTGCCGCGCACCTGAAGCGAAAGTTTCCAGCGCAGATCGATCATCTGGCCGATCATGGCTGTCAGAAGCGTGGCTTCGGCAACCAGCGCTTCGATGGCCGGGGGATAATCGTGCTGGGCGAGGATCCGGTCAAGAACTCCGTCAAGCCGCGCCACGCGGCCGCGCACGTCGGCACGATCGAGCTGAAAGGGCAGGATCATGTCATCCCATTTGTCATGCGCCGTGGCCATGCGTGCTTCCTCGCCGGTTTGCTTCGATCCTGAGCCACGATATAGGAATGCGGGGGTGAAGCGAAAGGGCGCAAAATGGGCATCCGCAGATTTGGCGAACCGGCAAGAAACGGGCGGCGCTATCGGGCCAGGCCCGGGGCATATGCCATTCTGCCAAGGGGAAGCAGCGTCCTGATTGCCCGTCAGGAAGAGCCGGAAAGCGAGTTTCAGCTGC
>JALVEX010000387.1 GCA_027030435.1 Paracoccaceae bacterium | reverse complement strand
GATCAACGTGGCGCTGGCCTGCGGCTTCTCCTCGCCTTCGCATTTTTCGAAATGCTACCGCGCCCAATATGACATCACCCCATATCGCGAGCGCGGCTCGGCGGCGGGCAAGGCGGCCACATGAGGCGCGCAAGGGGTGCGGGCAGCGGCCCGAAGCCGCCCACGCCCGTGCAGGACAGCCAACAAACTGTTGAGCTTCGCGCCGTCAGCGCCTAGATTGGCCGTGGATTAATGCCACCAATAACGCCACTTAGGGAGAGAAATCATGAAAAAGCTGCTGATGGCCACGGCCACGACCGCCCTGCTCGCAGGCGCCGCCTCGGGCGAGGAAATCAAGATCGGGATCATCCTGGGCTTCACCGGCCCGATCGAATCGCTGACGCCCCAGATGGCCGATGGCGCCGAGCTTGCGATCAAGGAAGTATCCGACAGCGGCAAGCTTCTGGGCGGTGCCACCGTCACCCCGGTGCGCGCTGATTCCACCTGCATCGACGCCGGCGCGGCAACGGCGGCCGCGGAAAGGCTCGTCACTTCCGATGGCGTGAAGGGTATCATGGGGGCCGATTGCTCGGGCGTCACAGGCGCGATCCTCGCCAATGTGGCGGTGCCCAACGGCATCGTGATGATCTCGCCGTCGGCCACCAGCCCCGGCCTTTCCACCGCCGAGGACAACGGCCTCTTCTTCCGCACCGCGCCCTCGGATGCCCGCCAGGGGCAGGTGATGGCCGATATCATCACCGATCGCGGCTACAAGTCCGTCGCCCTGACCTACACCAACAACGATTACGGCAAGGGCCTCGCCGACAGCTTCAAATCCGCCTATGAGGCCGCCGGCGGCAAGGTGACGATCTCCGCCGCCCATGAGGACGGCAAGGCCGATTACTCGGCCGAGGTGGGCGCGCTGGCCTCTGCCGGGGGCGATCTTCTGGTGGTCGCGGGCTATGTGGATCAGGGCGGCTCGGGCATCGTGCGCGCGGCGCTTGATGCGGGCGCCTTCGATACCTTCGAATTCCCCGACGGCATGATCTCCGACAAGCTCACCGAAAACTTCGGCACCGAGATCGACGGCTCCTTCGGCCAGCACCCGGGCACCGACAGCCCCGGCGTGGCGAAATTCGGTGAAATCGTCGGCGACAAGTTCGACGCCACATCGCCCTTCACGCCCGAATCCTACGATGCGGCGGCGCTGATCCTGCTGGCGATGCAGGCCGCGGGCTCCTCCGATCCCGCCGCCTACAAGGACAAGGTGATGGACGTGGCCAATGCGCCGGGCGAGAAGATCTATCCCGGCGAGCTCGCCAAGGCGCTCGATATCCTCGCCAAGGGTGGTGACATCGATTACGTCGGCGCCTCGGCGGTGGAGCTGATCGGCCCCGGTGAATCGGCCGGCAATTACCGCGAAATCGAGATCAAGGACGGCAAGATCACCACGGTGCGCTATCGCTGAGCGGGCGAAAGCACCGTCTTGCACATGAAAACCAGCAGCCCGGTGGCCAAACCGGGCTGTTTTCACTATGGAATGCCGCCAGGCGAGAATCGCTTCAGGGGGTGACGGGCGATGACAACGGCCAGAAACGACAACGCGATGATCCGGGTCGAGGATCTGCACAGGCATTTCGGCGGCTTCCATGCCGTGGACGGCGCCACGCTCGAAATCGAAAAGGGCACGATCACCGGGCTGATCGGCCCCAATGGCGCGGGCAAGACGACCCTCTTCAACGTCATCGCCGGCGTGCTGCCGCCCACCTCCGGGCGGGTGTTCATGGAGGGCGAGGAGATCACCGGCCTCCCGCCGCACGAGCTTTTCCACAAGGGGCTTTTGCGCACCTTCCAGATCGCGCATGAATTCCCGACCATGACGGTGCGCGAAAACCTGATGATGGTGCCGGGCGGGCAATCGGGCGAGCGCCTGTGGAATGCGTGGTTCCGCCGCAAGCGGGTGGCCGAGGAAGAGGCGGCGCTTCTGAAGAAGGCGGACGAGGTGCTCGAATTTCTCACCATCGATCACCTGAAGGACGAGAAGGCGGGCAATCTTTCGGGCGGGCAGAAGAAGCTTCTGGAGCTTGGCCGCACGATGATGGTGGACGCGCGCATCGTGTTTCTCGACGAGGTGGGCGCAGGCGTGAACCGCACGCTTCTCAATACCATCGCCGATGCGATCGAGCGGCTCAACCGCGAGCGCGGCTATACTTTCGTGGTGATCGAGCATGACATGGATTTCATCGGCCGGCTGTGCGATCCGGTGATCTGCATGGCCGAGGGGCGCGTGCTGGCCGAGGGCACGCTGGACGAGATAAAGGCCAACGAACAGGTGATCGAGGCCTATCTCGGCACCGGGCTCAAGAACAAGGTGATGGCGGGGGCGAAAACGTGAGGAGCGAAGAGATTTCTTGCCTCCGGCGGGGATATTTGCGGACCAGTGATGAGATCATGAGCCGGAGGGGGGCGCGCCATGTCTGAGCCGTTTCTGATTGGCGAGAAGATGACGGGCGGCTACGGCAAGGGGCCCGACATCCTGCATGAATGCACGATCGCGGTGGAGAAGGGCGAGATCGCGGTGATCGTGGGGCCAAACGGCGCGGGCAAGTCCACCGCGATGAAGGCGGTGTTCGGGATGCTTGACATGCGCGGCGGATCCGTGCGGCTCGACGGCGAGGACATCACCAGGCTGACACCCCAGGCGCGGGTGGCCAAGGGCATGGCCTTCGTGCCCCAGACGAGCAACATCTTCACCTCGCTCACGGTGGAGGAAAATCTGGAGATGGGGGCCTTCCTGCGCCGTGACGACATCGGCGAGACAATGGAACAGGTTTACGGCCTTTTCCCGATCCTGCGCGAGAAGCGCCATCAGGCGGCGGGCGAGCTTTCGGGCGGCCAGCGCCAGCAGGTGGCGGTGGGGCGCGCGCTGATGACGCAGCCCACCCTTCTGATGCTCGACGAGCCCACCGCGGGCGTGAGCCCGATCGTGATGGACGAGCTTTTCGATCGCATCATCGAGGTGGCGCGCACCGGCATCTCGATCCTGATGGTGGAGCAGAACGCCCGCCAGGCGCTGGCCATCGCCGACAAGGGCTATGTGCTGGTGCAGGGGCGCAACGCCTACACGGGAACGGGGCGCGAGCTTCTCGATGATCCCGAAGTGCGCAAGAGCTTTCTGGGGGGGTGAGCATGGATTTCCTGAACGCAATCGTGGCCATCGCCAATTACGTGCTGATCCCGGGCATCGCCTATGGCAGCCAGCTCGCGCTCGGCGCGCTCGGGGTGACGATGATCTACGGCATCCTGCGCTTCTCCAATTTCGCCCATGGCGACACGATGGCCTTCGGCACCATGGTGACGATCCTCTTCACCTGGTGGTTCCAGAGCCTCGGCATCTCGATCGCGCCGCTGCCCACGGCGCTCCTCGCCCTGCCCTTCGGGATCGTCTTCACCGCCCTTCTGCTACTGGGCACGGATCGGGCCGTCTATCGCTTCTACCGGGAAAAGCGCGCCGCGCCGGTGATCCTGGTGATCGTTTCCATGGGGGTGATGTTCATCATGAACGGGCTGGTGCGCTTCATCATCGGCCCCGACGAGCAGCGCTTTGCCGATGGCGCCCGCTTCCTGATCCGGGCGCGCGATTTCAAGCAGTGGACGGGGCTTTCCGAGGGGCTCGCGATCCGCACCAGCCAGGCGATCACCGTGGTGACGGCGGTGGCGGTGGTGGCGCTTCTGTTCTGGTTCCTGATGCGCACGCGCACCGGCAAAAGCATGCGCGCCTATTCCGACAACGAGGATCTGGCGCTTCTTTCGGGCATCAATCCCGAGCGGGTGGTGATGTATACGTGGCTGATCGTGGCCGCGCTCGCCACCATCGCCGGCGTGCTCTACGGGCTCGACAAGAGCTTCAAGCCCTTCACCTATTTCCAGCTGCTGCTGCCCATATTCGCCAGCGCCGTTGTGGGGGGGCTCGGCAATCCGATCGGCGCCATCGCCGGAGGCTTCGTGGTGGCGTTTTCGGAAGTCACCATAACTTACGCCTGGAAGAAGGTGCTCGTCTATCTCCTGCCCGAGAGCCTCGAGCCCTCCGGCCTCGCGCAGCTTCTCTCCACCGATTACAAGTTCGCGGTGAGCTTTGCGCTCCTGATCATCGTGCTCCTGTTCAAGCCCACGGGCCTTTTCAAGGGGAAAACGGTATGACCGGCATGAAGGTGAACTGGAAGAATGTCGCCCTGTTTGCGCTGGTGGCGGTGCTGATCATCGGCACCGGCTTCGTGCAGAGCTGGAACACGGCGCTCTATATCCTCAATCTGGGGCTGATCAGCGCGATCATGGCGATCGGGGTCAATCTGCAATGGGGCTATGCGGGGCTGTTCAATGTCGGCATCATGGGGCTTGTGGCGATCGGCGGGCTTGCCACCGTGCTGACGGCCATGCCTCCGGTCAAGGAAGCCTGGGCGGCGGGGGGCCTGCGCATGATGCTGGCGCTTGCCACCGGGGCGGCCACCATCGGCGGCGGTATCCTTCTCTACAAGCGGATGCGCCCCGGGCGGCGGCGCACGCTGGCGCTCATGGTCTGGCTTGTTGGCGGCTTCTTCCTCTACCGCTCGCTCTTCGATCCCGCCGCCGAGGCGATCGAGGCCGTCAACCCCGCCTCCACCGGCTATCTCGGCGGCGCGGCGCTGCCGGTGCTGCTGGCCTGGCCTCTGGGCGGGCTGATGGCGGCGGGCGTGGCCTGGCTGATCGGCAAGACGGCGCTCGGCCTGCGCTCCGACTACCTCGCCATCGCCACGCTCGGCATCGCCGAGATCATCGTCGCCGTGATGAAGAACGAGGACTGGCTCGATCGCGGGGTGAAGAATGTCGTCGGCATCCCCCGCCCCCTGCCCTATGAGGTGGATCTCCAGAGGGATCCCGGCTTCGTGGAAACCGCTTCCTCGCTGGGGCTCGATCCGGTGACGGCTTCGACCCTTTACGTGAAGCTCGGCTATGGCCTGATGTTCACGGCGGTGCTGGTGATCGTGCTGGTGCTGGCGGAGCTGGCGCTGCGCTCGCCCTGGGGGCGGATGATGCGCGCCATCCGTGATAACGAGGTGGCGGCCGAGGCGATGGGCAAGGATGTGGTGGCGCGCCATCTTCAGGTGTTCATCCTCGGCAGCGCCATCGTCGGCATGGCCGGCGCGATGATGACGACCCTTGACGGCCAGCTCACCCCCGGCACCTACCAGCCCCTGCGCTATACCTTCCTGATCTGGGTGATGGTGATCGTTGGCGGCTCGGGCAACAACTGGGGCGCGATCCTCGGCGGCTTCCTGATCTGGTTCCTCTGGGTGCAGGTGGAGCCCCTGGGCAAGATGCTCATGGACGTGATCACCGCCCCCCTGCCCGATGGGGCGCTGAAGGCGCATCTGCTGGAATCGGTGGCGCATATGCGGCTCTTCACCATGGGGCTGATCCTGCTCCTGGTGCTGCGCTTCAGCCCGCGCGGGCTGATCCCGGAGAAATGAGCGCCCCATGAGCTCCCGGGCCGATACCGCCGCGATCATCGTCGCCGCAGGGCGGGGGGTGCGTGCGGGCGGGGATCTGCCCAAGCAATATCGCGATCTCGCAGGCCTGCCGGTGCTGGCGCGCACGCTCGGGGCCTTCGCCCGCCATCCAGAGGTGGATCGCCTGATCGTGGTGCTGAACCGGGAAGATCAGGCGCTGTTCGATACGCTGATCGCGCCTCACTGCGATTTTCCGGTGCTGCGCGCCGAGGGAGGCGCCACACGCGCGGCCTCGGTGCAGGCGGGGCTTGCGGCGGCGGAGGGTGCTTCGCGGGTGCTGATCCATGACGCCGCCCGCCCGCTGGTTTCCCGCGATCTGATCGCCCGCGTGATCGCCGCGCTCGATACCGCCCCCGGCGCCGCCCCGGCCCTGCCCGTCACCGATGCGCTGTGGCGCGGCGAGGGCGGGCGGGTGATCGCGCCCGTGGCGCGCGCGGGGCTCTTTCGCGCCCAGACGCCGCAGGGCTTCCGCCTGCCCGAAATCCGCGCCGCGCATGAGCGTGCACCGGAAACCGCCGCCGACGATGTGGAGGTGGCGCTCGCAGCCGGGCTTGACGTGGCGATCGTCGAGGGCGAAGAGAACAATCTCAAGATCACCTGGCCCGGCGATTTCGCCCGTGCCGCCCGCATTCTGGAGCAAGAGCAAGGAATGGACATCCGCACCGGCAATGGCTTTGACGTGCACGCCTTCTGCGAAGGCGATCACGTGGTGCTCTGCGGTATGCGCCTGCCCCATGATCGCGCGCTCAGGGGCCATTCCGATGCCGATGTGGGGATGCACGCGCTCACCGACGCCATCTACGGCGCCCTTGGCGAAGGCGATATCGGCCGCCACTTCCCGCCCACAGAAGCGGAGTGGAAGGGCGCGGCGAGCGAAATCTTCCTCCGCCACGCGGCCAGCCTCGCGGGCAGGCACGGCTACCGGATCGCCAATTGCGATGTCACCCTGATCTGCGAAGCCCCGAAGATCGGCCCCCATGCGGATGAAATGCGTGCCCGGCTCGCCGAAATCATGGGGGTGGAGCGGGAGCGGGTGAGCGTCAAGGCCACCACAAGCGAGGGCCTCGGCTTCACAGGAAGGCGCGAGGGCATCGCCGCGCTGGCCACCGCAACCCTGGTGCGCCCGTGAGCCCCGCCCGCCTCATCGCCACCTTCTTCGGCATCGGCCTCCTGCGCCCCGCCCCCGGCACCTGGGGCTCGGCCGCAGCGATCCCGCCCGCCTATCTCCTCCACGCCACGCTCGGCTTTCCGGGCTTCCTCCTCGCCACCGCCGCCGTCTTCCTGATCGGCTGGTGGGCGACCGCCGCCGCCACGCGCGGCAAGGCGGATCACGACCCTTCGGAAATCGTGATCGATGAAGTGGCCGGCCAGTGGGTGGCGCTCCTGCCGGTATCGGCCGGGCTCTGGCACGCGGGCGTCGATCCATGGCTCTTCCCCTGGCCCGGGTGGCTCACGGCCTTTCTCATGTTCCGGCTTTTCGATATATGGAAGCCGGGGCCGGTCGGCCGGGCCGACCGCCTCCACACCCCGCTCGGGGTGATGCTTGACGATATCGTCGCCGGCGTGATGGCGGGCATCGTGGTGATGCTGGCCGCCGGCTTCGCACATGGAGTGCTGGGGCTGTGATACGGGCCGACATACTGAGCGAAACGCTGCTGATGCGCGCCCGCGCCGCCGGGGTGCGGGTGGCGACGGCAGAAAGCTGCACCGGCGGCATGCTGGGCGAGATCATCACCCGCATTCCCGGCGCATCCACCTATTACGAAGGCGGCGTCGTCACCTATTCAAACGAGGCCAAGCGCGAGCTTCTGGGCGTG
>JALVEX010000386.1 GCA_027030435.1 Paracoccaceae bacterium | reverse complement strand
CCCTGCCGCCGGAGGCGAAGAAGAAGCGTGTGCAGCTGATGCTGGACCCGGACGTGCTGGAGAAGCTGCGCCGGAACGGGCGCGGCGTCTCGACCCGCGTCAACGCCATCCTGCGCGAGGCGCTGGGCCTGGAGGCGCGAGAGCAATGAATGCCATCGGCCGGATCTGAGGCGAGGCCGTCTCGGTGATGCGGGTGCAATCCGGCAGCAGCAGGGAAAGGAACGCCCATGACCGCAAAGTTTGATCCGGCGCATGCCGTAAAGCGCGGATATACCCGGGCCGACTGGGAGGCGGTGGAATCGCCGGAGATGACCGATGATGAACTCGCGCGCGCCCGACCGCTGCCCGAGGCGCTGCCGGAGCTTGGTTCGGCGTTGGAGCAGTCCGGGCGCGGGCGGCCTGCATCCGGGAAGCAGAAGTAGATGGTATCGATCCGGGCGGACCGTGGCCTGCCTGCCATCCTGTGCGTGCCCGGGCGCTCCCGGCAGGCCTGCGCGAAAGGAGCACTGCGTGGGCGGCGCTCAACGGGATCGCCGGGCGGCACGAGGCCGCCTGAATTCGTGCCCTGCGGGTTCTCCCCGCTCTCGGCCGGGCCAGCCGCCCCTTTCCGGCGCATGGCAGGTGTAACGCATGAAACCGAGCGGCGAACCCGCAGGGCTGCGCCGGCGCTGTAGGGCGCCGCGGGGCGTCGGCGCGGGGAGTTCACGCCGCCGGTGTTCTTGGAATGGTCGTCATCGCCTAGGTGGCGCGATTGACTCGCCGTTTCTTCGCTTCCAACATTCCCAAAAGGTTTCAGGGAGGTGATTCCATGGGTTTGCTGGATTGGCTGTTCGGAAGGGCGCCTGATATTGATACGCCTGCGCCATCTGTCGAGCCCCCTGCATCCAGACGCTACATTCCCCCGCCTGGCCCGGAACCCGATATCGAGGAGGAAGTTCCGCAGGATCAGATCGCCGATGTGATCGATCTCGACGAGATCTTCGTGACGATCGACTATACCGACGCGAAAGGAAACGAGACCCGAAGGCGCATCACGATGCTGCGTCTTGTCAGGGGGGGCGCCGCTCCGATCCTGCGGGCAGTATGCCATGAGAGGCGTGCGCTCAGAAGCTTCCGGATAGATCGGATAGACTGCTTCATCACGGGCGATGGCGAGGTGATCGAGCCGGATCGCTTTTTCCGCGAGATCCTCCGCGTAGATCCATCCGGCCTTGCCCCGGATCAGGTAGAATTGACCGCGCGTAAGCTCAGGGAGCGAATACGAGCGCCTGTGTCCCTTCTTCTTGTCGCCGGTTGGAGCGACGGCGAATTGCATCCGGAAGAGCTTGACGTGATCCAGAGATATGCGGAGCGGCACATTCTCCGGCTGATCGACAGCGGGGAGTATGACGAGTCCACCGAAGGCGAAGTGCGGGTGGCGGAGCTTGATCGCCTCAACAAGATGATTGCCATGATGAGGCCGCAGAGGCGATCTCTGCCCAGATATATCCGTCGCGTGATGGAGTTCGATGCCGAACAATTCGACATTTTCCGCCGTACGATCGAGCAGGTAATCATGGCGGACGGGAAATTGCACCGAGATGAGCTCGCTTTTCTCGACGAGCTTTCGCAGATCCGACACCCGAAATCCGGGGCGCATCTCACAATCCCCGAGTGGACCGAGTGGGAGGGCTGAGGCATCGCTCGGCATCACGCCGTTCCCTCCACTTTCGCAGCCGTTCGAGGAACGCTCGCCTCGAGCGCCGCGCGGGCCATTCGCATGGCCTCGAGCGCTTCGTCTATTTCCGCGAGCGCCTGCGCGCGCTGGGCGGGCGTGGCCGAAAGCGCCGCTCCCATGAGCGCGGCCACCGCCTCCCCGGCCTCCTTGGCCACGGCCTGGGAGGCCGCGATGACGTCAACCGGCTCGAGCGAGCGCATCCGCCTCGCCATCATCCGCGTCACCGGATAACGGCCCAGCGCATCCTCGAGCCCGATCACGTCCAGAACCGTCCATGGCAGCTCGCCGCTGGCGCGGCGGCTGAGCGTCCCCTTCTGCACCCCCGTGCCCCAGCGCGCGTTCAGAGCCTCGGCGGCGGCGTCGAGGCATCCATGCCCTGCGAGAAGCGCCCGCATGCGGGCTTCTATGTCGACTCGATGAATCACGCTATGGCCCTCGTTTGCCCCGAAATGGGGCGCGCTGCACCTCTCGCTCGACATCCGCCTCGATCTCTTCATATCGCCGTCGCAGGATGTCCCTCGCCGGTCCTTTCAGCCATCCGAGCAAGAAAAGTGCCATCTGACAGGCCTCGACATGCTTGATGGTGTCGCAGTTTTCGGCCAGCTTTTCGATCTTTCGCAGGAAACCGGGGTCGCCATCAGCCCATTCTCCAGCCGCAACCTGGTTTCCTTGCCGTGTCGCCGGTGGTCGCGCACCCTCGTCGCATGTCATGCCGCCCATCATGCCGCATCCTCCGAAGCGCCCGCGGGCCGGTGTGCCTCCATCCAGGCGCGAAGCCGGTCGGCGACGATCAGTGTCGGGCTCGAGGTGCCCGCTTTCCACTTCTCCCACTGCCCCCAGCTCGCGCCGATGGCCGCGCGCAGCACGCGCTGCGGCGTCCAGCCGGCGACGGCGCAGAAGGCTTCGACTTCCTCGATGAGTTGATCCATGGCCGCAATATTGGGGTAAAAATACCCCTTCAGCAAGAGTTTATTTACACCATGCCATGTCGGGCAGCCCGATTTAGGATCGCAGCATGAAAAACTCATTCAAAGAAGCCTTGGAGTATGCGTTGCAGGTTACGGGCCGATCCCTTCGCGAAGTGACGGAAGCGGCCGGGGTGTCCTATGACAAGTTCAAGAACCTCCGGCAGGGAAAGAGCAGAACAACCGGCGTTGATGATGCTGTTAAGGTGGCAGAGGCCTTTGGCGTTTCTTTGGATCAGTTCCTTGCGATGGATCTGACGGGGAGCGAATTGCAGTCCGTTCCGATCGTCGGCAGGGTTGGTGCTGGCGCCAGGGTTCCGGTGTTCGAGGCCTACGAGCCGGGCGCGGGCCCGCATGTCATATGCCCGCCGGGGCTGGATCCGCAGAGCGTGGTCGCCGTCGAGATCGAGGGCGACAGCATGGAGCCCGTCTATTCCGCCGGCGATCTGCTGTTCTACACCCGCAGCGCCTCCGACGGGGTGCCGAGCGAGGCCATCGGCCGGCGCTGCGTCTGCGAATGCGAGGACGGCCTCGGCTGGGTGAAGCAGGTGAAGCTCGGCTCCGCGCCCGGCCTGTTCAATCTCATTTCCATCAACCCCCAGGCCGACAACCAGCACGACGTGCGCCTGAAATGGGCTGCCCCCGTGCTCCTGCACTGGCCGAAGGAACTGGCGAGAAGAGCAGAGCACAGTTAGGGCATAACATTAGAAATGAAACCCCTGAACAATTATCGTCCGCCTCTAGGCTCAAGCCGATTTCCCGTAACAGATTGGGGGAAATGGGCGGCTGGCCCCATCAAGCCGAAGCGTTTGGTTCCCCTGCACAAAGGGTATCCTCTCACGAAAAGGTGGAGGTGGCGCGCAATCCGCTTCAGGGCATTTGGCCATGATCACATCGTGCTTCTGTGTCATAAAATGGGTGGGAAGCCGCGCTTTCCAGAGTTTCGAATGGCTCTGTTCTCGGCCCCCGGGACCGGGAACGGCATTGCTGTATGCAGGGTTGAATATCATCCGAGCCATCCAGGATGGCATGTGCACTACCAGCCATTCAAGATAATGCAGAAAGGCGTTATGAGGGCGAGGCCGGAGTTCCGCCGCAACTGCCCTGAGGGGGCGCGGATTGACTTGCAGGGCAGTATTCCGACTATTGAGCGGGGAATGCTCGCCGCCGCTATTGACATCTTCGGCTTGGATCCAGACGATTCTGCTGAAGGAGATACGATCTGATGTCGGTCGAAACGGAACATTCCGAAGCAGACAAGATCAGAGAGACCTTGTGCGGCTCTTTCTGTTCCTCACTTGATATTCAGCCGCTTCCGCTTGGCGGTGGATTCAGTATAGGCTCGTCGGCATTTCATGTGTGGGGGGACAATGCCAGGGCGTACCTCATCGAAAACGAGGGCAGATATGCCCTGCGTGATGCAGGGCTTTTGCTCCCGGACCTTATCGCATCCGGCGTTGATTTCTCAAGCGATACAAGGAAACAGGCCTTGGAAGTCCTGCTCGAAGAAATGTGTGCCAAGCTGAATGAAAGCGAATACGAAATCGTAACCGGGGAAATGTCTCTGGATGAGGCGATCGCCTCGCTGCCGAAATTCTTGGTTGGTCTTGCGCGTATTGCCGATCTGGCGCTTCAGAACACTGAGCGTACGGCTTCGACGTTCAAGGAAGATGTGACCAGGATGCTCAGGGAAAGGAAGCCCGATGACATCCAGCTTCTCGAGTCCGCGCCAGTCGCCAGTTTCTTGCACGATATCCCCGCTGATATCGTTCTGAAAAAGCCCGGCAGAGTTCCGTTCGGTCTCTGGCTGGCAAATACCGAGCGCTCTCTTTTTTGGGCGTTGCTTGCGGTGTCCGAAGCGAGAAGTCATGCGAATGAAGCATCCAGACCACGAATTGCGGCCTTGCTGGAGGGGCCAAAAGTAGGAAGCGACAAGACCAGAACCATGGCCGCAAACCGGCTTGACGCGCTTCGCATCTATGAAGGAGACAAGGACGAAGCCATTGAATCCGTTTTGCGCAGCCTTGATAATTTGCCGGAAGCCGCCTGAGAAACGAGGCTGCCCTTGGAACACGAACCGACCGAGAGGAAGGACGGCACGGCCCCGCCGCCTAAGCCACCCAAGGATGAAAAGCCGTCCGGCTGATCATTTCTGCAGCCAAACGGCATAGCGGGCGATTTCATCGCCGCGCACCACCACGGTGCGCGTGCCCCAATCCCCGCCGTCCACCTTGCGCTCATGCTTCGAGCCGTCAGGGGTGATTTCCTCGTCCACATGAAGCAGGATGCTGCCGTCGGCGCCGAAATAGAAGCCGCCCTCGGTCACATCTCCCGCGTATTTCGAGAGGTCCGAGCTGATCAGTACGGTGCCGTCCTTCAGCCAGATCCGCATCTGGCTGACAGGGCGATGCAGATCCAGCAGGAAAGCCTCTGTCGTCGGATAGCCCATGTGGCGATGCACCCGGGCCTTGCCCATCGCCTTCGCCCAGAATTTCCGGCCCGGCCCCCGCCAGAGCGCAGCCGGGAGCATGGCGGCCAGGAGCGCCGCCGGATACCGCCACCACCCCACGCCTTCCGGCAGCGCCTGAAACGCTGCGAGCGCCAGCGCGCTGAAAAACAGCGAGAGCAAAACGGCGTCGCGCGCCTTGTGTTCCTGCCTCAGGCCGGCGAAGGCTGTGGCGTAACCGGCATAACCGAAGCCCAGCGCCATCTGCATCTGGATTGGAATGTCAAGGTATTCGCTTGTCATTCTCTTCCTCCGTTTTTCGATACTGTTATCACATTGGAGGGCGCTGTTGCGCATCTTCGGCCGAGCCGGTGCGGAAGGCCAATACGCCGTTAACTCCTGCCGGATTTTGCCCTCCCCGATTCTGCACCATCCGCGCCGTCACCGCAATCTGAAATGGGAACATATTCCTATTAATTCTTGACATGGGAATAGTTTCCCATATGGTGCATCCCGAACAAGGGAGAGCGCCATGCAACATATCCGCGAACCGATCATCCCCGCCGCCCGACCCACGCCGCGTTTCCTGGCCGATGCCAGGCAGGTGGTGGCCAACCCCGAGCTTTACGCCGACCGCCCGCTGCTGCGCCGCCTCGCATGGGCCGCGCTGATGGCCGAGCGCAGGGGCATGGTCGATCAGGACTGCCTCGCCTCCATGCCGGTGGACCGGGCATGAGCGGCGCGCGGCGTGACACGAGCGGGCGGGCGTCGCTCGAGCTGGCCATCGCGGCCGTGGAGGAAGCGCTGGATGCCGTTCCGGCGGCAAGGCCAGGCGAGAAATGGTCCGATTGGGTGAGGTCGGCCCGCGAGCACGAAAACGCCCTCAAGATGGCTGTGAGCCAGCTGCGCCGGACAGGCGCCAGAATGCACCTGAGCCCGACGCACAGCCGGATGGAGCTTGCGGGCGTGAGCGCCAGCTGCACGACAGGCGGAAGGGGGCTTCTCGAGGTCTGGCTGGAAGCGGCCCGCCTGCGGCTGCGCCAACAGGAGGCGCGCAGCCATTTTCATTCAAGGAGGATCCGATGCAGCACGTCCGCGAAGAAATGCTGAGCGCGCCGAATTGCACGATGATGATCGGCGATCCGGTCATCTGCCGCCGCGGCCCGCTCGATCATGAATTCCGCGCGAGGGTGGTGGGCCGCACGATCGGCCGCGCCGTCTACGATGTGGAGACGGCGGATGGCGAATTCATCCCCGGGCTCACGCATGTCCGGCTTGACGAAGAGGCGCTCGCGGCCATGCGCGAGGCAGGAGGTGTGCGATGAGGCGCAGGGCGAAGCAAAAGGCTTCAAGCGGGTGCTGGATCGTGCCGATGGCCGCGCTCGGCCTTGCGGGTTGGGTCTGGCTGATACGCCTCATGTGGGGAGCGGTGATGCCATGAGCCCCACGATTGAGAACCACGCGGAAAGGATAGCGGAGCTCGTGGCCGAACTCGAACTGGCGCCGCCCAAGTTCAGGCTGCACATGCTGCGCAGCGCCGTTATCGGGAATGGCGGGCGTTGGGATCTGCCATCGGACAAGGGCGAATCATACGACCCGGTGATCAAGGAAATACAGGTATTCGGCGTGCCCGCCTTCGCGATGGATGCGGAAGAACTGCCGCGCAACTGGATGAGGGCTGCGATGAACGTTCTTTCCGCCCTCGAAGGCAACGGGGAGGCTGCATGAGCGCCCCGAACACGTCCCACGCCGTGATGGCGCAACGGGCAGAGCCGCGCGGTAGCCTCGACGATTTCCCGACGCCGCCATGGGCCACCCGGGCGCTGATCGAATACGGCCCGGATGCGCTTGGCGAGCCGGGAACCGTTCGCGAGCCCTGCGCCGGGCGCGGCCACATGGTCCGGGCTCTGGCCGAGTATTTCGGGGCCGAGAATGTCGAGGCGGCAGATATCCACGACTATGGCGCGGGATTCGCTGTGCGCGACTTCCTGGCCGGGCCGACGCCCCCGCCCGCGGACTGGGCGATCACCAACCCGCCGTTCCGCCTTGCGGAGAATATTGCGCATCGGGCGCTGGCGTCCTCGCGCCGCGGCGTGGCGCTGCTGGTCAGGACGGCGTTTCTTGAAGGCGTGGGCAGGTTCGAAACTCTGTATTCGGCCGTCCCGCCGACCGAAGTGATGCAGTTCGCCGAGCGGGTGCCGATCCACAAGGGACGCCTGGTG
>JALVEX010000385.1 GCA_027030435.1 Paracoccaceae bacterium | reverse complement strand
GGTATGATCCCGCCCGCGATCGCCTGTGCGAGCTTGAGGACGTGATCTCCCAGCTCGAGGCCGAGGCCCGCGCCTGGCGGGAGGATCGCGCCGGGCATGTGATGGTGGGGATGTCGCGCTGGAAGAGGCCCCATCTCGCCCGCTTCTTCGGCTCCGTCAGGAAGCCGCGCTTTGCCGCCGATCCGGCCCGCGCCGCCCGGATCGCGCAGGAAACCGGACGGCGCCTGATGGTCTGGGCGAGCCGCGCGCCCGAGGGGCTTGCCGAGGCGGCCCGGGCGCGCGGAATTGCGCTTGTGCGCGTCGAGGATGGCTTCCTGCGCTCGCAGGGGCTCGGCGCCCGCCTCACGCCCCCGCTTTCGCTGGTGTGCGACGATCTCGGCATCCACTACGATCCGACCCGCCCGAGCCGGCTCGAGCGGCTGATCGCCGAAAGCCCCGCCCTGCCAGCGGCCGAGCTTGCCCGCGCCGAGGCGCTGATCGCGCGCATCAACGCGCTCGGGCTCAGCAAATACAACCTCCCCGAAGCCGCAAACGCGCCCGAAATCGCGCCCCGCGAAGGCCGGCGCGTGATCCTCGTGGCCGGACAGGTGGAGGACGATGCCTCGGTGCTGAAGGGCGCGGGCAAATCTGCGCGCGGCAATCTCGATCTCCTGCGCAGGGCGCGGGAAGCGAACCCGGACGCCTTTCTGATCTGGAAGCCCCACCCGGATGTGGAAGCCGGCCTGCGCCCGGGCGCGCTTTCCCCCGAGGCGGCGCTTGCACATGCCGATCTGATCGCCGCGCGCGCCGATCCCGCCGCGCTGATCGAGGCGGCCGACGAGATCTGGACGATCACCTCCACCCTCGGCTTCGAGGCGCTCCTGCGCGGGCGCGCCGTCACCTGCCTCGGGGCGCCCTTCTATGCCGGCTGGGGGCTGACGCGCGATCTCGGCCCCGTGCCCGCGCGCCGCGCCACCGCCCGCTTTGCTCCGAAGGTCACCCTCGCCGGCCTCGCCCATGCCGCCCTGATCGCTTGTCCGCGCTACAGGGATCCCGCAAGCGGCCTCCCCTGCCCGCCCGAGGTGATCGTGGAGCGCCTCGCCACCACCGGCGCCATTCCACCCCGCAGCCCGCTGCTCGGGGCGATGGCCGCGCTCCAGCGCTTCCTGCCTGCACGTCGCCGGATGCACCCAGGGATGCGGCCTTGAGCTTCCCGCCCGGCCCGCCTATCACCTGAGGGCCGGGGCCAGCCCGGCCGGCTGAGGACGCACAATCATGGCTGAGAAGAAAACCGCACGGGGACGGAGAGGCAGGGGCGCCCTTGGCGATTACCTCGTCAATCTCGCCCTGCGCGCCTTCTTCGCCGTCGCCCTCATCCTGCCCTACCGCTGGCGGGTGCCCTTCTTCGGCTGGCTGACGGCGCGCATCGTCGCCCCGCTCGCGGGCTACCGCCGCCGGATCCGCGAAAACCTCGCCCGCGTCTGCCCCGAGCTTCCCTCCGCCGAACGCCGCCGGATCATGCGCGAAGTGCCCGACAACGCCGGGCGCACCCTGATCGAGATCTACTCGGGCCAGGAATTCATCGACCGGGTCAAGGATCTGCCCCTCGAAGGCCCCGGCGCAAACGCGCTCGAAGAGGCCCATCGCACAAACCGCCCGGTGATCCTCGTCACCGGCCATTTCGGCAATTACGACGCCCCCCGCGCCGCCCTGATCGCGCGCGGCTACCGGGTGGGCGCGATCTACATGCCGATGTCCAACCCCTTCTTCAACGCCCATTACGAACGCGCCATCTCCCGCATCGGC
>JALVEX010000384.1 GCA_027030435.1 Paracoccaceae bacterium | reverse complement strand
GAGGATTTCGCGCCGAAGGCGGTGATCCTCTCGGGCGGGCCGGCCAGCGTGCTGGATGAAAACGCGCCCCGCCCGCCGGAAGCGGTATTTTCCCTCGGCGTGCCGGTGCTCGGCATCTGCTACGGCCAGCAGGTGATGATGCAGATGCTGGGCGGCAGGGTGGAAAGCGGCCAGGGCACGGCGGAATTCGGCCGCGCATATGTGAGCCCCACCGAGAAGCGCTCGCCGCTTCTCGAGGGCTGGTTCGAGGAGGGGGCGGAGCAGGTCTGGATGAGCCACGGCGATCACGTGAGCGAGATCGCGCCCGGCTTCGAGGTCTGCGGCACCTCGCCCAACGCCCCCTTCGCCATCATCGGCGATCCCGCGCGCCATTTCTACGCCGTGCAGTTCCACCCCGAGGTGCATCACACCCCCAAGGGCACGCGGCTTCTGGAGAATTTCATCCGCATCGCCGGCTTCACCGGTGATTGGACCATGGGCGCCTACCGCGAGGAGGCGATCGCCAAGATCCGCGAGCAGGTGGGCTCGGCACGGGTGATCTGCGGGCTTTCGGGCGGGGTGGACAGTTCGGTGACGGCGGTGCTCCTGCACGAGGCGATCGGCGATCAGCTTACCTGCGTCTTCGTCGATCACGGGCTGTTGCGCGAGGGCGAGGCGGAGGAGGTCGTGAAGATGTTTCGCGATCACTACAACATCCGCCTCATCCATGCCGACGAAAGCGAACTGTTCCTCGGCGAACTGGAGGGCGTGAGCGATCCCGAAACCAAGCGCAAGATCATCGGCCGGCTGTTCATCGACGTGTTCCAGAAATACGCCGACGAGATCGAGGGCGCGGAATTCCTGGCCCAGGGCACGCTCTACCCCGACGTGATCGAGAGCGTGAGCTTCTCCGGCGGGCCGAGCGTCACCATCAAGTCGCATCACAACGTGGGCGGGCTGCCCGAAAAGATGGGGCTGAAGCTGGTGGAGCCCCTGCGCGAACTGTTCAAGGACGAGGTGCGCGCCTTGGGCCGCGAGCTTGGCCTGCCCGCAAGCTTCATCGCCCGCCACCCCTTCCCCGGCCCCGGCCTCGCCATCCGCTGCCCCGGCGAGATCACCCGCGAGAAGCTCGCCATCCTGCGCCGCGCCGATGCCGTCTTCATCGATCAGATCCGCAAGCACGGGCTTTACGACGAGATCTGGCAGGCCTTCGTGGCGATCCTGCCGGTGCGCACGGTGGGCGTGATGGGCGACGGGCGCACCTATGATTACGCCTGCGCGCTGCGCGCCGTCACGAGCGTGGACGGCATGACGGCCGACTACTACCCTTTCACCCACGAATTTCTCGGCGAAACCGCCACCCGCATCATCAACGAGGTGCCGGGCATCAACCGCGTGACCTACGACATCACCTCCAAGCCGCCGGGAACGATCGAGTGGGAATAACCCCCCGCACGGGGCGCGCACGGGGGGCGCACTTGTCATCACTGGTCGCGGTCACCGGCGTCCCGGCCTGTGCCGCGGGCCCATACTTGCTCATGCAGGTTAATTCGTGGTTATCATTGGCCTGAAAACATCCCCGCCGGAGGCCTGAAACTTTCCTGCCTCCGGCGGGGATGTTTCTCGACCAGTGATGAAGCAAGGCAAGGGTGCCACGATGCAGCCTGTTCTGGCCGCCGCTCTCTGGATGATCGGCGCGATCCTCTCCTTTTCGGCCCTTGCCGTGGCCGGGCGCGAGGCGATGGCGGGGCTGACCATCCCCGAACTGCTGTTCTACCGCTCCCTGATCGGGATCGCGATCGTGCTT
>JALVEX010000383.1 GCA_027030435.1 Paracoccaceae bacterium | reverse complement strand
CCGAAGGCGGAAGATCAGCCCGAATCGGCGCCTGACGCGGCTGCCGGCGGCAAGGCTGGCGGTGACCCCGCTTCCGAAGCGCCCGCGCCGCAGGCTGAGGGCAATGCGCCAAAGCCCGAAGCGCCCGAGGCCGCCGAGTAGGCATTCGGAGCCTTCACGGGGGCGGCCCGCCGTCGTGCCGGAAATCAGCCGTCGTGCCGGAAATCAGGAGATTTCGCCCTCGAGTTGGCGCGCCAGCGCGCAGAATCCTTCGATGGAAACATTCTCCGCCCGCTCCGTCGGCGCGATGCCGGCTGCCCTGAGATGCGCTTCTATATTCGGCGAGAGCCGCTTCAGGGCCGAGCGCAGCATCTTGCGCCGCTGGTTGAAGGCTGCGGCAACGACCTTTTCCAGCACCGCCGGATCGGCGGCAAAGCGCGGCGCGGGCAGGGCCTCGAGATGCACCACCGCCGAATGCACCTTCGGCGGCGGGCTGAAGGCCTCGGGCGGCAGGCTCATCACGATCCGCGCATCCGAGCGCCATTGCGCAAGGATCGAAAGGCGCCCGTAGGCCTTCGAGCCCGGCCGGGCCACGATCCGCTCCGCCACCTCGCGCTGAAACATCAGCGTGAGCGATTGCCAGAACGGCGGCCATTCAGGCGGCGTCAGCCAGCGCACCAGAAGCTCGGTGCCCACATTGTAGGGCAGGTTCGCCACCACCCGCACGGGCGGCGCCAGAAGCCGGGCCGCGTCAATCTTCATCGCGTCGCCCTCGATCACTTCGAGCCGCCCCGGATGGGCCTCGGCGATCTCCTGAAGGGCGGGGAGGCAGCGGGGATCCTTCTCGATCGCCACCACCCGGCGCGCCCCCTCGGCCAGCAGCCCGCGCGTGAGCGCGCCGGGGCCGGGGCCGATCTCCAGCACGTCAGAGGCCGAAAGATCCCCCGCCTGACGGGCGATCTTGGCGGTCAGGTTGAGATCGAGCAGGAAATTCTGGCCAAGCGCCTTGCGGGCGCTCAGCCCATGGCGCGCGATCACCTCGCGCAAGGGGGGGAGGGGATCGGGCGGGGGGGGCGGTTTTGCGGCGGGGCTCATGGCAAGGGATCCTCCTGCCGCAGCGATAGCCGCTTTGCGCCGCCATGGCCAGAGGCCCACCGCCCGCCACCACCGCGCATTTCAGAAGCCATGCGTGCGCTCATCCTCCGGCAGGCTGACCACATGGCTCACCAGCCCGCCCGAGGGGTGCAGGTGATGGAGCATGTAGCCCGGCGCGCTCAGGCGAAAGCGCGAGGGCGGCGGCTCAGCGGTGAGATCAAGCGTCAGCTCCATGCCGATGCTGGGGGCGGTGCTGACGATGCTGCCCCGCCAGCCCGCATGGGTGGCCAGATGCACATGGCCGCACAGGATGCGCTCCACCCCGCCATGCTGCGAAACCAGCCGCCCCAGCGCATCGGCCCCGGCAAAGCCGTCCTCGTCGGTTTCGGGCACGCCGAGAGGCAGCGGCGGGTGATGGAGATAAAGCAGCACCCGCCGCCCGCCGGCGTCCGAAAGCGCCCCGGCCAGCCAGTCAAGCCGGCTCCGGCAGAGCCGCCCGCCCGGCTTTCCTTCATCGAGGCTGTCAAGCCCGATCAGGCAGAGCGGGCCCAGATCCGTGACATGCTGGATGAAGCCCTCCGCCGTGGCGGGGCAGGTGTCGGGGCCGAAATGCGCGCGCAGGAGCGCGCGGCGATCGTGATTGCCGGGAACGATCCGCCAGGGCGCGGGCAGCTCCTCGAGCAGGCTCCGCGCGTGGCGGGCCTCGGCGGGGGTGGCATCGTGGGTGATGTCGCCGGTGA
>JALVEX010000382.1 GCA_027030435.1 Paracoccaceae bacterium | reverse complement strand
ACGGGCGGATGTTCATCCTTGTCGATCACGAGGATCGCGAGAACGAGGGCGATCTGGTGATCCCGGCGCAGATGGCCACGCCCGAGGCGATCAATTTCATGGCCACCCACGGGCGCGGGCTGATCTGCCTCGCGCTGCCGCGCGAGCGCATCGATGCCCTCGGCCTGCCGCTGATGGCCACCCAGAATTCCTCGCGCCACGAAACCGCCTTTACCATCTCCATCGAGGCCCGCGAAGGGGTGACCACCGGCATCTCCGCCCATGACCGCGCCCGCACGATCGCGGTGGCGATCGATCCTACGAAAACCGCCGCCGATATCGCCACGCCCGGCCATGTGTTTCCGCTGCGCGCGCGCGAGGGCGGGGTGCTGGTGCGCGCCGGCCACACGGAAGCGGCGGTGGATGTGGCGCGCCTCGCCGGGCTCAACCCTTCGGGCGTGATCTGCGAGATCATGAACGAGGACGGCACCATGGCCCGCCTTCCCGATCTGGTGGCATTCGCCCAGAAACACGGGCTGAAGATCGGCACCATCTCCGATCTGATCGCCTACCGCCTGCGCCATGACAACCTCGTGCATGAAACGCTGGTGAAGCCGGTGCACAGCGAATTCGGCGGCGACTGGCTGATGCGCATCTTCACCGATGAAACCCGCGGCGCCGAGCATGTGGTGCTCTCGAAGGGCGATATCAGCGACGGCGCGCCGGTGCTGGTGCGCATGCATGCGCTGAACCCGCTGGAAGACGTGCTCGGCCTCGGCCCCGGCCCGGCCTGCGAGCTGCCCGCCGCGATGAAGATGATCGCCGAGGAGGGGCGCGGCGCGGTGGTGCTTCTGCGCGATACCGAGATGAAGCTCGATACCGAAGGCAGCGCCTCGCCCGCCAAGCTGCGCCAGTATGGCCTCGGCGCCCAGATCCTTGCCGCCCTCGGCCTCGGCAGGCTGATCCTCGCCACCAACTCGCCACCGCCAAAGCTCATCGGGCTAGAGGCCTACGGGCTTTCGATCGAGGGCACCAGACCGATCCCGGCACTTTCCGCAAAGGAGCAGGACGATGGCCGCGAATGAATCCCATTACACCCCGCCCATGCCCGCCTTCGATCGCCCGGCGAAGCTCTTGATCGTGGTCGCGCCCTATTATCGCGACATCGCCGATGATCTGGTGGCCGGCGCGCACGCGGTGCTCGAGGCGGCGGGCGCGGGGCATGATCTGATCGAGGTGCCCGGCGCGCTCGAGATCCCGCCCGCCATCGCCATCGCCGATCGCACCGGCAATTTCGATGGCTTCGTGGCCCTTGGCTGCGTGATCCGCGGTGAAACCACCCATTACGAAACCGTAGCCAATGAAAGCGCCTCCGGGCTGATGCTGCTCGGCCTGCGCGGGCTGGCCATCGGCAACGGCATCCTGACGGTCGAAACCCGCGATCAGGCGGCGGTGCGGGCCGATCCCGCGGGCCAGAACAAGGGCGGCGGCGCGGCCGAAGCCGCCTTGCATCTGGTGGCGCTTTCGCGCAAATGGAGCGGCCGGGATTCGGGCGTGGGCTTCAAGCCCCAGCCCGACAGCTACCAGATCGCCGGGGATACAGAGGACGGGGCAGGGAACGGGCCGAAAACCGCATGAGCGAGCAAGAAAAACCGGAGCGAAAACCCGATCGCCGGCAGATGAAATCGGCCGCGCGGCTCTACGCCGTGCAGGCGCTTTTTCAGATGGAGCAATCGGATCAGACGCTCGATCAGGTGCGCGTGCAGTTCGAAAATCACCGCTTCGGCGCGCGCCTCGAGGACGGCAGCGAGATGGCCGAGGGCGACGTGGATCTTTT
>JALVEX010000381.1 GCA_027030435.1 Paracoccaceae bacterium | reverse complement strand
ACATGAAATCGCGGCTGGTGGAAGCCAATGCCGAGCGGATCGCGCGCATCGAGGCGGGGGAGACGGTAGTTGTCGGCGTCAACCGCTGGCAGGAGGGCGAGCCCTCGCCGCTCACGGCCGGGGAGGAAGCCATCATGAAGGTGGATCCCAAGGCCGAGGCCGATCAGATCGCCCGCCTTCAGGCCTGGCGGGAAGCACGCGACGAAGGCGCGGTAACGGCCGCGCTCGCCGCCCTGCGCGAAGCCGCCGCCTCCGGCGCCAATATCATGCCCCCCTCGATCGCAGCTGCGAAGGCCGGTGCCACCATCGGCGAATGGGGTGATGTGATGCGGGGCGTTTTCGGCCGGTATCGGGGGCCCACGGGCGTCTCTCCGGCGCCATCGAACCGCACCGAGGGGCTTGAGGAAATCCGCGCCGCCGTCGATGCCGTCTCGGCGCGCCTCGGGCGGCGGATGAAGATCCTCGTCGCCAAGCCCGGGCTCGACGGCCATTCGAACGGCGCCGAGCAGATCGCCGCCCGCGCCCGCGACGCGGGGATGGACATGCGCTACGACGGCATCCGCCTCACGCCGGGCGAGATCATCGCGGCCGCGGAGGAGGAAGAGCCCCATGTGATCGGCCTTTCCATCCTCTCGGGCAGCCATCTGCCGCTTGTGGAAACCCTGATGAAGGGCCTCGCCGATGCGGGGCTCGGGCACATCCCGGTGATCGTCGGCGGAATCATCCCGCAGGAGGATGCCGCGCGCCTGAAGGAGATAGGCGTGGCGCGGGTCTATACGCCGAAGGATTTCGAACTCAATCGAATCATGTTCGATCTCGTGGAGCTGGTGGATCCGGCGAATCTCGCGGCGGAGTAGCCACCGGCAAAGAAAGCGATCCGCACCGATCAAGTTCCTTGTCCGTGAGGGAGGCATTCCGGCGCCGATCCGCGTTCAGGCTACAGGAGCGGAAGCGGCTTTCCGCAGATGCGGGCGAGCCGGCGGACACCCGCGTATGACATCCGGTATATTCGCATAATCCTGAGGTTACGCCCTGCCGGATAAACCATTCTTGCATGGCGCTTCTCCATCGGAATCCTCCACCTTCCGAACGTCACCCATGCCGGGCGGCATCAAACCGTTACAGGAAATCGGAGCATCCAAGATGAAAAAATACCTTCTCGCAACGGCCCTTGCGGCCCTCACCACTCCCGCCCTTGCAGAACCTTCCTGCAGCCCTGCAGAAAGCGCCACCCCCGTATGGCAGGCAATCAAGGCCTTCGAAGAGCAGGGCGGCGAAGTGATGAAATTCAAGATCAACGGCGGCAATTGCTACGAGATCTACGGCAAGATCGACGGCCGGAAGATGGAGGTCTTCTTCGATCCGGCGACCGGCCAGGAACTCGAACGCATCGAATCCTGAAACCACCACAGCGAAAAGAAAAAAGGAGGCGCATCCATGGCATATACTCAATTGAATCCCGGTTTTCGCCAGAGAGCCGAAAAACCGATGTTGAAGGTCTGGGATATCGGGGTGCGCCTCTTTCACTGGTCGCTCGTGGCTGGCGTGTTCGGGGCATATCTATTCACCTCGCCCCGCTGGCTGCATTTGTGGCTTGGCTACACGGTAGCGGGCCTCATCGCCTTTCGCCTGGTCTGGGGGCTCATCGGCCCCCGCCATGCCCGCTTTGCCGATTTCGTCCCGGGTCCTCGACGCCTGATCGCCTATCTGCAAGACATTGCGAAAGGCCGCGAAAAACGGCATATCGGGCATAACCCGGCCGGCGGCGCGATGGTCGTTGCCCTGCTGCTGACGCTCACCGCCATCGCCGTCACCGG
>JALVEX010000380.1 GCA_027030435.1 Paracoccaceae bacterium | reverse complement strand
TGGCCTTCGATCCTGCTGCCGGCCTTGGCCGGGGTGCGCTGGTGCCGCGCAGGGTGGTGCGGATTCACCGGAACGCGACGCGGGAATGGGTGCGGCCGGGCCGGACGGAGAGCAGCGCGGCGCGGGCTCCTGACATCCACCATCGCGAAGCGCGCAAGGCCGCGTGATGTATGTTCTCCTTGCAATACAACTGATGATGGCGCTCGCGCTGATCATTCCGGCCGTGCTGTTGTGGCGGCAATCTTCCACCCGGATAAAACGCATATCAAAGCGCCTGCTGGCACTTCTGGCGGCAGGCGTGGTGCTTGCCATCCTCACAACGAAGAAGCTCACATATGATCCCGACAAAGCCGGCCAGAGTGCCGCATGGTCGGCCCGCGAAATGGTGAAGGAAGCATGCGGGTTTGAGCCAGACGTTGTTGTGCAAAGCGTCGAGGAACTCACGCTCGGCGAGCGGGCGCCAGACGGTCGCACATTCGATGTCCGGCTGGACATCCTTCGCAAAGGCAATTCGATCGGGGAGGTTTACATGTTCGTTTCGGACAACATCAAGATCCTGGGCATTCCAATCAGGGACAACGACGTAACGGCAAACACGGTAAGGTGCAGGTGATCGCCCGATGGCCTCCCCGCCATGCCGGCCGAAAAGCCGGGGCTGAAGAACAGGCAAGCGCGCGAGGGGGGCGAGATATATACGGTGGCGTTCGAGAGATGAGCGAATAGTGGATCGATTTCACGGTGTACCGACGGGAGGCGTTTGTCGAATCCGGCCATGGATCGAGCGGAAGACATACGGCCGGTATGTCAGGAATGCAAAAATTGGGTATGGCAAACGGTTAATCAATATTCCGTTTCCCGCACGGAGAACGAAACAAACATCACGCATCCACGCCGCCGGCGACATATCATTCCCGCATTTCCCTGTTGACGCCCGCAAATCCCCCTCTTAAGGTTTCGCCACACTGGAAGGAGCCCTCGGGATGAACGGTCTTGTAGTCATTGTGGGAAATTGGCGCATGGGTCGGTAACGGCAACCATATCAGGACCCAATGCGCCCCCGCCGGAACGGGGGCTTTTTTATTGCGCGTCTGATGCGCGCGGATGATCTGAAACGGAGCACAGGAAGATGACACGTCAGATGACCGGAGCAAAGATGGTGGTTCAGGCCCTGAAGGATCAGGGTGTGGACGTCGTGTTCGGCTACCCCGGCGGGGCCGTGCTTCCGATCTACGACGAAATCTTCCAGCAAAACGACATCCGCCACATCCTCGTGCGCCACGAACAGGGCGCGGTGCATGCCGCCGAGGGCTATGCCCGCTCCACCGGCAAGCCCGGGGTGGTGCTCGTCACCTCCGGCCCAGGCGCCACCAACGCCGTCACCGGGCTGACGGACGCGCTGATGGACAGCATCCCCGTTATCGTGCTCACCGGCCAGGTGCCCACCTTCATGATCGGCACCGATGCCTTCCAGGAGGCCGATACCGTGGGCATCACCCGCCCCTGCACCAAGCACAACTGGCTGGTGAAGGATACCGATGATCTGCCCCACAAGCTGCACCAGGCCTTCCATGTGGCCACCACCGGCCGCCCCGGCCCGGTGCTGATCGACATCCCGAAGGACGTGCAGTTCGCCAGCGGCGAATACGTGCCGCCGCAGAAGGCCGAAAAGGGCCATTACGCCCCCCGCCTCAAGGCGGCGAAAGCCGAGATCGAGGCGCTCGCCGAGATGATCGAACAGGCCGAGCGCCCGGTGTTCTATACCGGCGGCGGGGTGATCAACTCGGGCCCCGCCGCCAGCCAGCTGCTGCGCGAGCTGGTCGATGC
>JALVEX010000379.1 GCA_027030435.1 Paracoccaceae bacterium | reverse complement strand
TGTTCGAGCCAGCTCAGCTCGCCGCCGATCCACAGCGTGCCAATGGTGGGGAGCGCCATTTCTGCCCTTCTTTCTTCCTGCGATCGCCCGGATTTCCGGCCCGGGCGGCCCTGCTCTGCCTCTGCCTGTCGCGGCTTTCGCGGATCATGGCCAGCGGCAGGGGAATTGTCAATGAATCCGGGGCCGGGCCTCGTGGCGCGGGCCGGATGCCTCCGGCGGGGACATTCGCGGGACCAGTGACGGGAAGGGGCGCTTCAGTGGGCGGTTTTGGCGCGGCGTTCGACGGTGAAGAAGAAATCGTCCTCCGGGTCGCGGGCGAGGATTTCATCGGGCACGCAATCGGGGCCGGCAAGGAATACGTTGGCGCCGAAACGGGCGTGCATGCGCGAGAGCTTTTCAAGACGCGGGCTGGTGATTTCGGCGTAGAAGCGCGCGTAATCGGGCCGGGCGCGCAGCTCGGCGATCTTTTCGCGGTGCTTTTGCACCGAATGGGCATGGGCGGCGGCGATTTCGGGATCGGCCATGAGGCGGGCGAGCTCTTCGCGAAAGACGGGCAAAAGGCGCTGGATGGAGCGTTCTTCCCCGGCGTTGTTGTTCATGCGGAACCAGTAGGCGAGGCCCTGATCGCGCTCCACGTGATTGACGCGGCCGCGATCGCGCTTGACGAGGAAGCTTTCGGCCGAGCGCACCGCGTAGTGATTGAGCTGCACGAGATCGTAGCCGTAGGTTTCGAGCGTGGAGCGCCAGGCGTTGCGGTAGGCGTGTTCGGGCATCGGGCGGCCGGAGCCGTTGACCCAGCGGATTTCATCGACAAGCTGGGGATGCAGCCCCTTGGGGCGGTGCACGCCGAGCTTCCTGAAGATGCCCTGATTGCGGTAGAGGGTCTTGAAGCCCCAGGCCTGGTGGGGCTTGCGGATCAGCTCGGGCGCGGCGCGGGTGAACTGGGCGATCACCGGTTCATCGCGGTATTCGTGGATGTCCGAATTGCCGAACAGCCGCCAGGTGAGGGAGATCATGTTGGCCTCCGGCACGGCGGCGAAGAGATCATCGAGCCGCCCGCCCCCGCATCTGATGTTGATGAATTCATCCACGTCCATGCAGATCAGCCAGTCCGCCGCCTGCACGATCGCCTCTCCATCCGCCGCCTGCAGCGCCGCGTGCTGGGGCTTCAGCCCGGGGTGCTGGCGGAAGGGATTTTCACGGTGCTGCACGAGGCCCTTTTCCTGCAGGAGGGCGAGCATGGTATCGGTGCCGTCGGTGCAATCATTGGTATAGACGAGGAAATCCGTGACCCCGATCATGCGGTGGAAGGCCAGCCATTCGAGGATGAAGGGGCCTTCGTTCTTCATGGTGGTGACGATGGTCACGCGGCGGCTTTCGCCAGCGCCTCCGTGTGGCTTCACCGTGCGGGCAGGCATGCGCACAGGTTTTGCGCCAAATTTGCCCCGGACGATTTCGAGAAGCGCGGGATCCTCCACCAGGCTCGATTTCGGCACGATCTTCGAGATCGGCGCGCCCGGGTGGCGCAACGCCATGCAGCGCCAGAAGGGCATCTGTTCCTGCGGTGCGGGCTCCGCCCCAACCACCCGCAGCATCCGCCACACCGCGCCTTCCGTGCTGCGCGCGGGCGCGACGCACCAGCGCCGGCGCATCGTTTTCGCATCAAACCGCACGAGGTGGTGATCGCCAAAGCCCGCCGGCTGCCCCTTTCTGAGCCGCCAGGGATAGGCATGGCGGCCAATGAGCGCGATGCTGCCGTTTGATGCGCCAAGGGCGCGCTCGAACACCGTCCGCCCTTCGGCGGGGGCGAGAAGATCGCTCAGATCGATATTCATCACCGCCCGGGCGCGGGCGAGGAAGCGGGCGCGGACAAGCTCGTAGATCGCGGTTTCGCCCAGCGGCGCGGCCCAGGGATCGGGCGCGGGGATTTCCATGCGGTCCTTGCCCGGCGCGTCGGGTGCGCAGAAGGGATGGGCTTCGGGCGGCAGGCCGGGTTGCCCGAGCGGCAGCGGGGAGGAGAGCAGCACGAGGCGCTTCAGCCCCTCGATGCCGGCCGCGCCCTTGCTGAGGGCTTCGCGGAAGGCGGGATCGCTCCCGGGGCGGGCGCGATCGAGAATGAGGGCGGCTTCCATGCCGTGCTCTTCCACATGGTAGCGCAGCCACTCGAGGGCGATGTGCGCGCTCTGGCCGTTGCGCTCGGCAAAGCCCGCGTTCAGCCCCTCGAAGAGTGCGCATTCATCCGGCGCGGCCGAGAGCGCCAGATCCTGCCCGCCGATTGCGAGGCGAAAACGGGGCGCGGCGGCGGAAAGCCGCACCACCGGCGCGCCACCGATGCTGCGGATGAGGGCGATCTCGCATTCTTCGATCGCCGCGATGCCCTCGAGCGGCGTGCCGGCGGCGAAGAAGAGCGTGGCGCCCGCGCCGGAGCGAACCGCATCAAGGAGCCTGACGCCCCCGATCTCCGCCCCCCCGAGGCTGCGGGTGGCGAAGGGGGTGCCCTCTCTGCCCTGCCCTTTCGCCATCACGCCCCCCGGATGGCCGCGAGGCGGGCGAGGTGGCCCTGCACGAAATCGGGCGGCGGCGGGGTGCTGCCCGCCGAGAGCGCCAGCTGCAGGTAGAGGCGGTTTTCGTCCGCGTCCCTCAGCTGGCGGGCAAGCGCGGCGCGGTGACGGGCAAGCGCCTCCTCGTGCAATTCGCCAAGCCCCGGCAGGGCCATCAGATCGGCAAGCCGCGCCTTCGTGGCCGGGATCATGCGCGCGATGCTTTTCTCCTCCACGCAGTTGAAATTGCGCTCGGCCCAGTAGCCGAGATCCACCGCGCGCCCGGTGTGATTGGGCAGGCCGCGCCGCCGCTTGGCCATGAATTCATCGCCCGAGCGCAGGGCATAATGATTGAGCTGCACCAGATCGCGCGCCGGGGGAAGGCCCCAGAGATTGATGCGCCCGCCGGCACGCGCGAAGCTTTCGCCAAGCGGGCGGCCCGCGCCATCGGCCCAGGCCGGGGCCTCGCCCTCGCGCGCTTTGGGCCGGTGCACCCCCGGCGCGCGGAAGGCGGCAGGGCGAAAGAGGCTCTTGAAGAAGCGGGCGAGCGGCAGTGGGGGCGCATCGGGCGCGGCGCGGGTGAAGCGCTCCACCGTCAGCCCCTCGCCCGGCGCCATCCGCCCGCCATTGCCGAACAGCCGCCACTCCATCGCCAGCGCCTCCGTGCCTCCGGGAAGGGCGGCAATCAGATCGCCGATCGTGGCGAGCGGCGCGGCGAGATTGATGAATTCATCGCAATCGATCACCACCGCCCAGTCGGCCGCCCGGTAAAGCGGATGGCGCGCGGCGGCCTTCAGCGCCCGCCACTGCACCGGGCGGGCGGCGGCGGGCTCGGGCGCGAGCGGCAGATGGGTGACGATCCCCGCCCCGGCCATGAGATCGAGCATGCGCTCCGTGCCGTCGCTGCACGCATTGGAGAAGATCAGGAAATGATCCACCCCCGCCGCCAGGTGATGGGCGATCCACTCGAGGAGATGCGGCCCCTCGTCGCGCATGGCCGTGATGGCGAGGATCCGCATCAGCCCCCTCTGGAACAGGACGAGACCAGGCGAAACCGCGGCAAGGCTCGGGCTCTCGTGATGAGGGCAGCGCGCGGCCCGAGGCTGGGCGCGGCATGGCGCCCGCCCTGTGGGGCGGCTCGGGCGCTGCCCGGCGCTGCCCGCCGGGCGAGCAGAAGAGGTGACGCGGTGCGTTCAATCATTCCCTGCAGTTTCATCACGCTCTAGAAGGCCTTGAAGGTGAGCGTGGTCAGCGAGCGGCGGATGCCCTTGATGTCGAGGAGATTGTCATTGATGAACTTGCCGACGTCCTCGCCCTCGGGGATGTAGAGCTTCAGCAAGAGATCATAATCCCCGGAGGTGGAATAAAGCTCCGAAAACATCTCGCGGCGCACGATCTCCTCGGCCACGGCATATGTCTTGCCGGGCTTGCAGCGCAGTTGCACGAAAACGCAGGTGCTCATCTCTGGTGCCTCCTTTTGCCTCCCTTTTGCCACAGGTGGCCCGCAAGGCATAGGGGCTAAAGCGATGAAATCGCCCCCTTGGAATGCGCCGCCCCCGGCCCTATAAGGCAGGCGGACAACCGCAGGAGCCCCCCATGCGCAAGGCAAGCATCACCCGCAAGACGGCCGAAACCGAGATCAGCGTCAGCCTCGATCTCGACGGCACCGGCGCCTACAGCAACGAAACCGGCATCGGCTTCTTCGATCACATGCTCGATCAGCTTGCGCGCCACTCGCTGATCGACATCACCGTGAAGGCGAAGGGCGATCTCCATGTGGACGATCACCACACGGTGGAGGATACCGGCATCACGCTCGGCCAGGCGCTGGCGCAAGCGCTGGGCGACAAGAAAGGCATCCGCCGCTACGGCGAATGCCACCTGCCGATGGACGATGCCCAGGTGCGCGCCGCGCTCGATCTTTCCGGGCGGCCCTACCTCGTGTGGAACGTCGAGATGCCCACCGCGAAGATCGGCAGCTTCGATACCGAGCTTGTGCGCGAGTTTTTCCAGGCCTTCAGCACCCACGGCGGCATCACGCTGCATGTGGATCGCCTGCACGGCTTCAACAGCCACCACATCGCCGAGGCCGCCTTCAAGGCGGTGGCGCGCGCGCTTCGCGAGGCGGTGGAAACCGATCCGCGCAAGTCGGACGCGATCCCCTCCACAAAAGGCGCGCTCTGAGCCGATGCTGACCGTCCTCATCGATTACGAAAGCGGCAATCTGCACTCCGCCCAAAAGGCCTTCCAGCGCATGGCGCGCGAGATCGGCGCGGGCGAGGTGATGGTTTCCGACCGCCCCGAAGACGTGGCGCGCGCCGATCGCGTGGTGCTGCCGGGCGATGGCGCCTTCCCGGCCTGCAAGCGGGCGCTGATGGATCACTCGGGGCTTTTCGAGGCCCTCGAAGAAGCGGTGATCGCGCGCGCGCGCCCCTTCATGGGGATCTGCATCGGCATGCAGATGCTGGCCGATCGCGGCCATGAATACGAGGAAACCCCGGGCTTCGGCTGGATCGGCGGCGAGGTGGTGCAGATCGCGCCCGAAGATCCATCCCTCAAGGTGCCGCACATGGGCTGGAACGATCTGGTGATCGATGCCCCTCACCCGGTGCTCGCGGGCATCGAAACCGGCCGGCACGCCTATTTCGTCCATTCCTGGCAGTTTCGCGTGAAGGATCCCGCGCATCGGCTCGCGCATGTGGATTACGGCGGCGCCGTCACCGCCATCGTGGGGCGCGACAACATGATCGGCACCCAGTTCCACCCCGAGAAAAGCCAGGCCACGGGGCTCAGGATGATCGCCAGTTTCCTCAGCTGGAAGCCCTGACCATCCCCCTTCATCTTGGCTGAAATACTCCGGGGGTGCGGGGGCAGCGCCCCCGCCTCACCGCCCCGCCTCACCGCGCCTCGCTTCACCCCGCACTGTCCAATGCTTCCGCCTCCTCGCGGATGATGCGCGCGATCAGGGCGCAGTCCTCGAGGGAGAAGGTAAGCGGCAGGCGCATGTCCAGGAGGGTCGCGAGCGCGGCATCGGTGCGCGGCAGCACGGGCGGATCGGCATAGGCCCAATGGGCATAGCGCGAGGTGAAGCCATGGGGCTCGGGCGCGCCGAACCACTTGAGCTCCACGCCGCGGCCCGCACAGGCCGCCACGAAATCCGCGATCTCTGCGCCTTCCCGCCCCGGCAGGCGGAACTGGATCGAGGAGCCGACGAACTCTTCCCCCCCGCGCCGCTTGATGAGCGCGATCCCGGGCGCGCCCGAAAGCCCCTCTTCGATCCTGCGGTAGCGCGCGTTCCAGGCCTCGCGCCGCGCATCGAGCATGGGGATCTGCGGGCGCAGGATGGCGGCGCGCAGATTGTCCATCCTCCCGGAGATGTTGGGGGTCGTGAGGCGGTGGCGGGCGAAGGCTTCGGGCGGCGGCGCGGCGCGGTGGCGGGGGTAGTGCATGTAGCTCCCCGAAAGCAGGATGGCGCGGGCCATGAGATCGGGATCATCCGAGATCATCAGCCCCCCCTCGCCCGCGTTCATGTGCTTGTAGGTCTGGGTCGAGTAGCAGGCGATGGCGCCGTGGCGCCCGCTCGGTGTGCCGCGCCAGCGCGCGCCCATGGTGTGGGCGCAATCCTCGATCAGGGTGAGACGCAGGCGCGCGCAGAGATCGCCAAGCGCGTCCATGTCGCAGATATGGCCGCGCATGTGGCTCAGAAGCAGCACCCGCGCGCCGCTTGCCCTGGCCCTTGCGGCGAGATCCTCCATGTCGATGGTCAGATCCTCGCGCGTTTCCACGAACACCGGGCGCGCGCCGAGGCTGGCGATGGCGCCGGGCACGGGGGCGAGGGTGAAGGCGTTGGTGAGCACCGCCTCCCCTGCCCCCACGCCGAGAGCGCGCAGGGCCGTGGCGAGCGCATAGCCCCCCGAGGCCACCGCGAGGCAGTAGCGCGCGCCGGTGTAGGCGGCGAAATCCGCTTCCAGAAGCGCCGCCTCCCCGGCCTCGCCATCGGCGAGGTTGTAGCGGTGCAGCCGGCCGTGGCGCAGCACATCGAGCGCCGCCGCGATGGCTTCCTCCGGCAGGGGCTCCTGCTGGGTGAAACTGCCCTCGAATGTTTCCTTCCCCGCCCCCATCACCCGGCCCCGATCAGGCTTTCGAGGGTTTCGCCAAGTGCGGCATAATCGCCAAGGAGCGCCTCGGGCGCGAGCCGGGCCACCCACTCGCCCTCCGGCCCGAAGGTGACGAGCACGCAAGGCACGCCGGCATTCTCGGCGCAAGCGCGGTCCGTTACCGTATCGCCGATCAGCACCGCGCGCTCCGCATCCCCGCCCGCGCGCGCGATCGCCTCCATGAGCGGCGCCGGATCGGGCTTCCTGACCGGCAGCGTATCGGCGCCGACGAGAGAGGCGAAGCGATCGCGCAGCCCGAGGCGGCGCAGCAGGATCTCCGCCAGGCGTTCGGGCTTGTTGGTGCAGACGCCAAGCCGCCAGCCGCCTTCCGCCAGCCGCTCCAGAGCCGCCTCGACACCGGGATAAAGCGTGGTCTCGCGATCGATCCGGGCTTCGTAACGGGCGAGAAATTCGGGATAGGCTTCCTCCACCAGCGCTTCGTCTGCCGCCCCGTGCAGACGCTCGAAGCCGAGCCTGAGCATCACCCGCCCGCCGGTAAAGGCGGCTGCGGCATCACCCACGGGGCACAAGGGCTCCCCCGCGCCGCGCGCGCGAAAACACGCGTTGACCGCCCCGATCAGATCGCGGCTGGTATCGGCAAGCGTGCCGTCGAGATCGAAAATGGCGGTTCTCATGCCGCTTCTCCTTCATCGCGGGGCGCCGGGGAGCGCCGGTGGGGCAGCCCGGGCCTGCGCGGGCAGATTTTCGCCGGTTTGCGTTACAGGGCGTAAACGAAAGTGATGGCGTGGCCCTTTACCTTTGCTTAGGGCGCTATAAAACGGGCCGCAACGAAAAACCATCATGCGGAAAGGCCGGGCAAC
>JALVEX010000378.1 GCA_027030435.1 Paracoccaceae bacterium | reverse complement strand
GCCATGATCCTCCTCCTCTCCCCCGTGGCCGCCATCGGCCGGCAGACGCTAGCCCTTCTCGCCGCCGCCGGGCGGGTCACGCTATTCGCGCTGGCCACCCTGCGCCATCTCGCAAGCCCGCCGTTCTACTTCAGGGAATTCCTGCACGCGCTTTTGCAGATCGGATATTTCAGCCTTCCGGTGGTGGGCATGACGGCCCTTTTCACCGGCGGCGCGCTGGCGCTCCAGATCTACGCCGGCGGCGCGCGCTTCAGCGCCGAGGCGGTGGTGCCCCAGATCGTTGCCATCGGCATGACCCGCGAGCTTGGCCCGGTGCTCGGCGGGCTGATGGTGGCGGCGCGCGTGGCCAGCTCGATCGCCGCCGAGATCGGCACCATGAAGGTCACCGAGCAGATCGACGCGCTCGTAACCCTCTCCACCAACCCGATGAAATATCTTACCGTGCCGCGCGTGCTCGCCGCCACGCTCGCGGTGCCGGTGCTGGTGGCGGTGGGCGATTCCATCGGCATCCTCGGCGGCTATCTCGTGGGCACCGGGCGGCTCGGCTTCAATCCGGCCACATATCTCCACAACACGGTGAACTTCCTCGAAACCTGGGATGTCGTCTCGGGGCTCGTCAAGGGGGCGGTGTTCGGCTTCCTGATCGCGCTCATGGGCTGCTACCACGGCATGAATTCGGGCCGCGGCGCGCAGGGCGTGGGCCGCGCCACCAAGGCGGCGGTGGTGGCCGCTTCGGTGCTGATCCTCGCCGCCAACTACATCCTGACGGAGCTGTTCTTTTCCACATGATCGAGATCCGCAACCTGCGCAAATCCTTCGGCGATAACCACGTGCTCTGCGGGGTGGATCTCACCGTGGAAACCGGCGAGAGCATGGTGATCATCGGCGGCTCGGGCACCGGAAAATCCGTGCTGCTGAAGTGCATCCTCGGCCTTGTCCGGCCCGACGGCGGCGAAATCCTTGTGGATGGCGCGCCGCTGACGGAGGCGCGCCGCGAAGCCTTCCTCGCCCGCTTCGGCATGCTCTTTCAGGGCGCGGCGCTGTTTGACAGCCTCACCGTGTGGCAGAACGTCTCCTTCCGCATGCTGCACGGCAAGGAAAAGCGCCCGCGCGACGAAGCGCGCGAGATCGCCATCGGCAAGCTGCGCCGGGTGGGGCTGAAGCGGGAGGTGGCCGATCTCTATCCGGCCGAGCTTTCGGGGGGCATGCAGAAGCGCGTGGGGCTCGCGCGCGCCATCGCCACCGATCCGCAGGTGATCTTCTTCGACGAGCCTACCACCGGGCTCGATCCGATCATGGCGGGGGTGATCAATGAGCTGATCCGCGAGATCGTCAGCGAGATGGGGGCCACGGCGATGACCATCACCCATGACATGACAAGCGTGCGCGCCATCGCCGACAAGGTGGCCATGCTGCACGAGGGCGTGATCCAGTGGTGCGGGCCGGTGGAGCAGCTGGAAAACAGCGGCAACCCTTACGTGGATCAGTTCATCCACGGCCGCCCGGATGGCCCGATCGCGGCCATCCGCTGACCCCCGGAGCAAAGCCAGCCGATTCATCCCATGCGTGTTGAAGATCACTCACAGCCCGCAGCCCGCTGGGGCTGATAAACGCCGTTATTCAATCTGTTAACCTTTTTGCCACGGTTTTTTCACATCCCGATCCCGAAAAGGCCCTCAAGGGATGCAAACACAACCTCCGGTTAACCTGGCATTAAGACCTCTTACCGCATCTTAACCATGAGGCGGGGGGTGAAGCCTGAACGGAGAACGAGAAGCATGGTCTTCGAAAGCCCGATTGCCGATCTCGCGTTGCGCATCTTCTTTGCCGATCTCCCGCTGATCG
>JALVEX010000377.1 GCA_027030435.1 Paracoccaceae bacterium | reverse complement strand
AGCCATGTGGCCAATCTCGGCGATACCCGCTCGCTCATAATCCACCCCGCCTCCACGACCCACCGCCAGCTCACCCCCGAGCAGCAGATCGCCGCCGGCGCCGCGCCCAATGTGGTGCGCCTCTCGATCGGCATCGAGGATGCGCAGGATCTGATCCGCGATCTCGATCAGGCGCTGGCGAAAGCGAGCGGCGCGGCATAGGCCGCAAGGGCGCGCCCCGCCCACAGGGCCGACAGAGGCGCTGGCCGCAGATGAGCCGCAGATGACCGGGGCCCAGCCCGGGGCGCAGAGCGGCCCGCTCATGCGCCTGCCCGCCCTCACTCCCCGGGCAGCAGCGCGAATTCCATGCTCACGGCGGCGCGCACCGAGATCTCGCCGCCGGCCACCGGCACATCGCCCGCAATCGCCGCGCTGCGCATCATCTCCGGGCGCGGCATCCCGCCCCCGCCGGATTCGGTGATCGAGAGCACCGGCCCGAGCCTCATTCCCGCCTCGCCGGCCATGAGCCTTGCCTTGGCGATGGCGTCGCGCACGGCCTCGCGGCGAGCCTCGTCCTGCAACGGGCGCAGATCGGCACGGGTGAACTGGAGGCCCGAGAAGCTGTTGGCGCCCGTCTCCACCACCCTGTCGAGGATGGCGCCGAGCACGGCGAGATCGCGCACCCTGACGGTGATCATGTTTTGCGCCTCATAGCCGGAGATGCGTGGCGCCTCGCGCGGCACGGAGGAAGAGCTGTTGTCAAAGCGCGGCGAAAGGGAAAGCCCGGATGTCTGGAGATCGCGCGCTTCGATGCCCGCCGCACGGAGCGCCGCCAGAATGGCCGAGACCCGCTCCGAATTCTCCGCGAGCGCAGCGGCGGCGCTGCGCCCCGTCGTCACCACGCCAAGGCGGATCAGCGCCATGTCGGGCGGCGCTTCGGCCATTGCGCTGCCGGTGACGGAGATGCGCGCCTCTGCGCCCGCTGCCTCACCGCGCGCGCCGGCCGGCCACAGCCCCGCGCCCAGAAGCATCACCGCCACCAGGGCGGGGATGAGCGATTTCCTGCCGTTCTGCCACATTTCATTTCTCCCTTTCGCTGCAACATTCCCCCTTTTGACGCAGCCCGCAAGGAAATCCTTGGCCACGCTTCAAATCGCCGCCGGGATCCTGCTATAAGCGGTGCACAAGCCCGGCGAGCATGTTCCGGGCGCAGAAGGATCCGTGCCAGGCCTGTTGCATGAAGCCCGATTTCGCTCTCATCCTCGATCCCGAAAGGATCACCCTCAGGCATCGCAACGGCGATGGCTGGCACGAGGTGGGCTCCGTTTCGCTCGACGATCCGGATTGGGCCGAGCGGCTCGGCTATCTCCAGCAAAGCGCCTCCAGCCTCTCGCCGGGGGGCATGGCGACAAAGCTGATCCTGCCCAATTCGCAGATCCTCTACACCACACTTCCCGCCCCCGGCCCGGATGAGGAAAGCCGCCGCCGCCAGATCGAAGAGGGGCTCGATGGCCTCACCCCCTACAGGGTGGAGGAGCTGGTCTATGACTGGTGCCTTCCCGAGGGCGAAGAAGGGATCGGCACCGGGCGGCAGAGCGGGCAGGTGCGCCTTGCGGTGGTGGCGCGCGAAACCCTCGAGGAGGCCGAGGCCTTCGCGATCGAGCGGCAGTTCAACCCGGTCTGTTTCGCCGCCGTGCCGCCCGAAGGATGCTTTGGCGCAGAGGCCTTCTTCGGCCCCACGGAAAGCGCGCGCCGGCTGATGCCGCCGGCTGCCCTGCCGGAGCGCGAGCGGGCTTGCGGCGAAAGCGTGAGGGAGCCCGGCGGGGCGGAACAGGGCGCGGACAGGGGCAGCGATCGGGGCGGCGCTGCCGGGG
>JALVEX010000376.1 GCA_027030435.1 Paracoccaceae bacterium | reverse complement strand
CCGGTGATGACGCGCTGACTGCATGGGAGAGGGGGCGTTCATCCTGGGGCTCGAAGGCACGGCGCTTTCGCCCGATGAGGCCGCCTTCTTCGCCGAGGCCCGCCCTTGGGGCTTCATCCTCTTTCAGCGCAATGTGGAAAGCCCCGGGCAATTGCGCCGCCTCACCGATGCTCTGCGCGATTGCGTGGGGCGCGCGGCGCCCGTCCTGATCGATCAGGAGGGCGGGCGGGTGCAGCGCCTCGGCCCGCCCCATTGGCGCCAGTGGCTGCCCCCCCTCGAACAGGCCGCCCGCGCGGGCGTGCGCGCACCCGAGAGCTTCCGCCTGCGCTATCGCATCATCGCCCATGAGCTGCGCGCTGTCGGGATCGATGCGAATTGCGCCCCCTGCGCCGATGTGGCCACGCCCGAGACCCACCCGGTGCTGCGCAACCGCTGCATGGGAACGGCGCCGGCGGCGGTCACCGCCAATGCTCGCGCCGCCGCAGATGGCCTCATGGCCGGGGGCGTTCTCCCGGTGCTGAAGCACATCCCCGGCCACGGCCGTGCCACCGCCGATAGCCACCTCGAACTGCCGCGCGTGGCGGCGCCGCGCGAGGCGCTCGAAACGGTTGATTTCGCGCCCTTCCGCGCGCTTTCGGATCTTCCTGCCGGGATGAGCGCCCATGTCGTCTTCGAGGCGATCGACGCCGATGCCCCTGCCACGATATCCCCCGCCACCGCGCGCCTCATCCGCGAAGAAATCGGTTTTGGCGGATTGCTCATGAGCGATGACATTTCCATGAACGCGCTTTCGGGCGATGTCGCCGCGCGCACCCGCGCCGCCATCGCTGCGGGCATGGATCTCGTGCTGCACTGCAACGGCTATCTCGGTGAGATGCAGGCGGTGGCAGAAGCCGCCGGCATGATGGCGCCGGAGGCACAGGCGCGCGCCGATCGCGCGATCGCGGCGCTCACAGAGCCCGATGAGGTTGACATCCGCGCTCTGGAAGGGGAGCTTGAGGCGCTGTTGAAAGAGCGTGCCCGGGCCGATGGATGAGTGACGATTTCGAGGAAATGCAGGAAAGCGAGATTGCCGCCCGGCTCGAGGCCGAGGCGCTGATCGTCGATGTGGACGGCTTCGAGGGCCCGCTCGATCTCCTGCTGACGCTTTCGCGCACCCAGAAGGTTGATCTGCGCAGGATTTCCGTGCTCCAACTGGCGCAGCAATACCTCGCCTTCGTCGAGCGCGCCAAGAAGCTGCGCCTCGAGCTTGCCGCCGATTACCTGGTGATGGCCGCCTGGCTCGCCTTCCTGAAATCGCGCCTTCTCCTGCCGCCCGATCCGGCCGACGAAGGCCCGTCGGGCGAGGAGCTTGCCGCCCATCTCGCCTTCCAGCTCGAACGCCTCCAGGCCATGCGCGATGCCGCCGCCCGCCTGATGGCGCGCGATCAGAAGGGGCGCGATTTCTTCCCACGCGGCCTGCCCGAGGATGTCTCGCGCGTCCGCCGCGTGCGCTACACGGCAACCCTTCTCGATCTGATGCAGGCCTATGCCCGCCTGCGCACCCGCGATGAATTCCGCCCCTTCGTGATGGATCGCGATGCTGTGATGACGATGGAACAGGCGCTCGAGCGGATGCGCGGCCTGATCGGTTACGCCGGGGATTGGACAAGCCTCGAAAGCTACCTCCCCGAGGGCTGGGAAAGCGATCCCGCCCGCCGGCGCAGCGCCACCGCGGCGAGCTTTGCCGCCGCGCTCGAGCTTGCCAAGCTCGGGCAGATCGAAATACGACAGGGCGAGACATTCGCACCCATCGAAATCAGGAGAAAGGCCGCACCGGATGGCTGAAACCGACGCGAGCGAGGAGAAGGAGGAAAGCC
>JALVEX010000375.1 GCA_027030435.1 Paracoccaceae bacterium | reverse complement strand
CTTGCGGATGCCGATTGCCGCAAGGTGATCGCCCATATGCGCCGGAGCATCGGGCGCAGCTACGATCTGCGCAACGTATTCGATCTGATGCGCTACCTCCTGCCCAATCCGCCCGTGCCCCAGCGCTGGCGGCGGCGCATGCTCGAGCTCGGCTCGGGCGATCCCACCCGCGCCATCTGCTCGACCCTGATCGCCGAAGCCTTCCAGAGCGTGCGCTATCCGATCCTGCCGGAGCTCGCCGAGGGCGCCTCCCGGAAAATGCGCGAAGAGGTGCTGCGCATTCGCCACCACTCCCTCTTCACGCCGCGCGATTTCGACCTCTCGCCCTATTTCGAGATCGTGAAGCCCACAATCCAGTCGGGCTTCGATTACCGCGGCCTTCTCTGGGAAGATCACAAGGGCACGTCACCGGCAGCTTCGCCTTCGCCGCCGCCTTCGGGGCAAAAAGCGGGGAAATGGCTGCAAAACAGCCGGAAAACAGGGCCGCACGGCCTCTCAGGTTGACTCTTCGCGCCAAAAGCGTAAGACCACAACAGACAGAAGGAAAGCATCAATCCGGATGCGGGGCCGCGAAGAAAAGCGGCAGAGTGAAATGCCGTAACACGCGGAACCACATGACAAAATTTTCAGATCTCGATCTCGATCCCAAGGTCCTCAAGGCGGTTGAGGAAGCCGGCTACGAAACCCCCACACCGATCCAGGCCGGCGCCATTCCGCCCGCCCTCGAAGGGCGCGACGTGCTGGGCATCGCCCAGACGGGCACCGGAAAGACGGCCGCCTTCACCCTGCCCGTCATCACCCGACTGCAAAAGGGGCGCGCGCGCGCGCGCATGCCCCGCTCGCTGGTGCTCGCCCCCACCCGCGAGCTTGCCGCCCAGGTGGCCGAGAATTTCGACATCTACGCCAAATACACCAAGCTCACCAAGGCGCTCCTGATCGGGGGCGTCAGCTTCAAGGAGCAGGATCGTCTGATCGATCGCGGCGTGGACGTGCTGATCGCCACCCCCGGGCGCCTGCTGGATCACTTCGAGCGCGGCAAGCTCCTGCTCACGGGCGTGCAGATCATGGTGGTGGACGAGGCCGACCGGATGCTCGACATGGGCTTCATCCCCGATATCGAGCGCATCTTCAAGCTCACCCCCTTCACCCGCCAGACGCTCTTCTTCTCCGCCACCATGGCCCCCGAGATCGAGCGCATCACCAATACCTTCCTCTCCGCCCCGGTGAAGGTGGAAGTGGCGCGCGCCGCCACCACGGGCGAAAACATCGAACAGGGCGTGGTGATGTTCCGCCCCGGCAAGCGCGATCGCGCCATTGCCGCGAAGGAAAAGCGCGCCCTCCTGCGCGCCCTGATCGAGGGCGAGGGCGAGGGCTGCTCCAATGCCATCATCTTCTGCAACCGCAAGGCGGATGTGGATGTGGTGGCGAAATCGCTGAAGAAGCACGGCTACAATGCCGAGCCGATCCATGGCGATCTCGAGCAATCGCGCCGCATGGAGGTGCTGCAGGGCTTTCGCGATGGCACCATCCCCTTCCTCGTGGCCTCGGACGTGGCCGCGCGCGGGCTCGACATCCCCAACGTGAGCCATGTGTTCAATTACGACGTGCCGAGCCATGCGGAGGATTACGTGCACCGGATCGGGCGCACCGGACGCGCGGGGCGTTCGGGCAAGGCGCTGATGATCTGCGCCCCCCAGGACGAAAAGAACCTCGCCGCGATCGAGCGGCTGGTGAAGCAGGAAATCCCGCGCCTGCCCAACCCCCTCGAAGCGGGTGGCGGGAGCGATGCCGGCGGCAAGGAGGGCTCCGCGACCGAGGCATCCGCATCCGAGACATCCGGGCCCGAGGCACCCTCAGCCGGTAGGGCGG
>JALVEX010000374.1 GCA_027030435.1 Paracoccaceae bacterium | reverse complement strand
CTTTCTGCCCGAGGAGCAGGGTTTCGAGGCTTGCGCGGCGCGCCACGTCCTCGAGCCCCACATGGCGCAGGATCAGGAGCGCGCGGGAGAGATCATCGAGATCGCCCGCCCGGCCCGAGCGCATCAGAGCGGGGATCTCCAGCAGGAGCTTGCCGAGCTGCCCGGTGGCGAGGAGGGCGCTTTCGGTGGGAGGGAGGGGCGCTTGCGAGAATCCCCTGGCGATGGCTCTCTCAAGGGGAGTGGCCGGCTCGGCATCCGAGAGATCGCCGGTGGCGACGGCGGCAAGGAAGGCGCCTTCGGCGCCCGCCGGCGGCTTCGTGCGGGCTATCTTTTCGTAGGCGGGAGAGAGGAGGGCGATGCGCCGGGCAAGATCGGCTTCTGGGCCGGTGAGGGGCTTGGCGGCGATGGCCTCGCCGTGGATGCGGGCGAAGGGCACCTCGAGGCCCGCGGCGCGGATCAGCTTCCAGGTGCGGGGCAGGGCCTCGGCGAGGGCGTCGGCATCCCTGGCCGCAAGCGCCGCTTCCAGCTTCTGCACGGCGCGCGCGCGCTCCCAGATGCCGCCCGAGGCGGCGGGTTTGTGTTCGCCGTAGATGGCGAAGAGGCGGGCGGGATCGAGCGCGCCGGCACGCGCCAGCCGCTCGGCCGCTTCAAGCCGCGCCTTCCAGCCCATGTTGCTGCGCAGATCCGCATGGGCGAAGGCGAGCGGCAGGCTGGCGGTGGTGAGGTGCTGGCCGATGGCCTCGTGCATGCGAAACAGAAGCGGCGTGACCTTGCGGGGGCGTGCAAGCGGCGGCTCGCCCTCGAAAAGATCGGGATCGAGGAAGCGCGCGAGAAGGGCGTCTTCACCCGGAGAGATGTAGCCGAGCGCCTCGGCCGTGCCCAGCGTGAGCGCCGCGGTGGGCCAATCGCCGTTGCGCGCAAGGCAGAAAACGCGGGTGCCATAGCTCGGGGCGAGATCGCTGCGGCTGCGCAGCCTGCGGCAGATCTCGGTTTCGTTGCCCGTCAGCAGGGCCACATCGAACATCCGGCTGAAAAGCGCCGGGCTCGGATTCTCGATCAGCGCGAGCATGGCCTGCGCCTCTTCGATCGCGCCCATCTCGAGGAGCTTGTCGATCCGGGCCAGGAACAGCCCTCCCCTGCGCTCCGAATCCGCCGGCGGATCGGCCTCCGCGAGCAGCAGGGTTTTCACAAGGCCCTGTATCGCCGGGAGGTTGCTCGCTGGAAGCTCGTGTATCTGGCGGCGCAGAACATGGCTCGGGGTGTTTTTCCACAGATCCCGGGGCAGGCCGGTGACGGAGGGCGGCAGCAGGCCGAGCGCATCGGGATCGGGCGCGTCGAGGGGGGTGACGGTGATATCCTCGGCGAGTGCGGAGCCGCCTGCGCCCCTGCCGGTGCCTGCACCCTGGATGGGCCGGGCGGGGGAAACGGCGGCGGCGGGCGCGGGGCGGACGCCGCCGGGCGGGTTGGGTGCGGCCAGGGAATCGGAGAGCCAGTCGATCGCGGAAATGGGCTGCTCGGCGCCAAGCGGCGGGGCCGGGAGCGCGAACAGGGCGGCAAGCAGCAGTGCGCGCCCTGGGCGGGGCCGCGTGCGGGAGCAGGCTGCATGCGGCCCCTTACCCCTCGTCTGGCGCTCTTTCCCGGCCTGCATGATTACCCCTTGCCATCACTCTTTGCCATCACTCCGCATCCAGCACCACCGGTTTGCGGATTTCCTTCTGCTCGGGGGTGAGATCCCCGAGATAGGCATAGCCCAGAAGCCCGATGAAACCCAGTATGAGAAGAATGACGAGCAGTTTCGCTATCCGCAGCATCGCTTCCTTGCCTCTGACGTGTTTCTTGCGGCCGCCCCGCCATTGCGAAACGGGCATTCGGC
>JALVEX010000373.1 GCA_027030435.1 Paracoccaceae bacterium | reverse complement strand
TCCCCGGTCACCATTGCATCGGCCTTCGGGCGATTGCCGTTCTGCCCTGCATCCGGCACCCCGTCAAAGCGCACGACCTCGGCAGAATGAACCTGATGAAGCGAAACCAGCGCCTCGGGCGCCACCCCCATCGCCTCGGCCACCCGCTCGCGGTTGATGCGCACCGCTTCCTTCTGATCCGAGGATCCATGGCCGCAATTGAGCCCCGCGAATATCCCCGAGGAAGCCCCGCCCCGGCGGGTGAAGAAGCCGTGCGGCACGGCTTTCAGGCGGGGGGATCTGAGGATCTCGAGCGTCATGTTCCGTTCTTCATGCAAACTTCATGCAAATCCGGGTGGGGCGGGCGCGCCCGTGGAATGGAAGGCGAGCACCTTGAAGAGCGTCCCCATTTCTTCGGGATGCGTCAAGCGGCGATGTGCGGAAATGTGGTTTTCGAGCGATTCACCCGAGAGCCCGGCGGCAAGGCGGCGGGCACGTTCCGTAATGCCGAGGCGCTCGAGCCAGATCCCCTGGGGGGTGAGGCGGGTGTGGGCCGTGCCTGCGGCGCGCGCCTGGGCCAACGCCTCGAAATCCACATGCGCGGTGAGATCGGCCTCGCCGGGGCATGCGAGCACATCCACGGCCGCATGATCGCGCACCGCCTGCAGCGTATCGCCCAGCGAATGCCAGCCGCCGTAATCGATGATGAGCGCCGTGCCGCCGTGGCGGGCGATGCGCGACGTGATTTCATGGACGATCGCCGCCGCCTGCGGGCAGACCTCCACCACATCGCCGGGGCGGGTATCGCTCAGGCGATGGGCAAGGGCGGGGATGTCCACCGCCTCCCCCGCGCCAAGGGCAAGCGCATCTCCCGCAAGCCCCACCCTGCGCTCGCGCCAGCCGCCTTCGGCCCGCAGGAACTGTCGGATCGGCAGCGCATCGAAGAATTCGTTGGCCACGAAGAAAAGCGGTGCCGTCGGCAGATCTGTGATGCGATCGAGCCAGGCCGTTTTGATATCGTCATACCCCGCAAGCGCGGCGCGCTGCTGCGCCCTGAGGCGCGGCGAGGCCTCGATCAGGTGCAGTGAAAGCGCTTCGTGAAAGCCCGGCACGGCGCGCGTGGCGCGCAGGATGTCGGCCATCAGCGTGCCCCGGCCCGGCCCGGCTTCCGCCAGCACGAAAGGCTTCGGCGCGCCCTGATCGAGCCAGCTTTGCGCCAGCGCAAGCCCGACCATTTCGCCGAACATCTGGCTGATCTCCGGCGCGGTGGTGAAATCGCCCGCCGCCCCGAGAGGATCGCGGCTCGTGTAATAGCCATGCTCGGGATGGAGCAGGCATTCCTGCATGTAGGCGGCGATGGAGATCGGTCCCTCGGCCAGAATGCGCCGCCTCAGGATTTCCCCGAGCGCATTCATTCCGCCTTCAGGCCCGGCCCGCTTCCCGCGGCGGCTTCGCGCCGGCGCGCCCACCAGATGATCGCCAGCCCTGCGAGCACCATCGGCAGCGAAAGGCTCTGGCCCATGGTGAGGCCGTAATCGCCGATGCCGATCACATGGCCGGCAGGGTTTTCGGGGGTGATGAACTGGCGATCCGGCTCGCGGAAGAATTCGACGATGAAGCGGGCCGTGCCATAGCCGGCGATGAACAGCCCCGTGATCTGCCCCGGCACCCTGAGCCAGCCGCGCCGGAAGGCGAGGTAAAGGAGGATCGCGCCCAGAATCAGCCCCTCGAGCGCCGCTTCGTAGAGCTGGGAAGGGTGGCGCGCGCACAAGCCCGCCACGCCCGGGCAATCCTGCGCCACCGTGCCGGGAAAGATCACCGCCCATGGCAGATCGCTGGGCCGCCCCCAAAGCTCGGCGTTGATGAAATTCGCGATCCGCCCCAGCAGCAGGCCCGGCGGCGCGGCGATGGCCACCATGTCGGCCGCGGAGAGCATCGGGATACGGTGACGCCAGCAATAGAGAACACCCGCGATCACAACCCCGAGAAAACCGCCGTGAAACGACATCCCCCCGCGCCAGAGGATCGCGATTTCGCCCGGATTTTCGAGGTAGTAGCCCGGCTTGTAGAAGAGCACATAGCCAAGCCGTCCGCCGAGAATGATGCCGAGGATCGCCCAGGTGAGGAAATTCTCCACCTGTTCGGGCGTCATCGGCGGGCGCTCCGCGGGCCAGAGCCGGGGCCGCTTCACGGCTGCCAGCGCGATGCGCCAGCCGATCAGGATGCCGGCGATATAGGCCAGCGCATACCAGCGCAGGGCAAAGGATTTGCCGAAGATCTCGATCGAGAAGATCTCCGGCGAGAGATCGGGAAAGGGAATGGCCATCAGCATGTGGCCTTCCTGCTTTCGCGCTGCGGCGAAGTCAACCTTGAGCTTTGCCCGCATCGCCGCCATATAGGGGGAAACCCCGCCAGCGGAGAGCCCCCATGCAGACGCGCAACAAGATCCTCGACGACCTTTCCCGCCTGATGAACAACGCCCTTGGCGTGGCGCAGGGCGCAAAGACGGAGGCGGAAACGGCGATGAAGAGCCTGCTCGAGCGCTGGCTTGCCGATCACGATCTCGTGACGCGGGAGGAATTCGAGGCGGTGCGCGCCATGGCGCTGAAGGCGCGCGCGGAAAACGAAGCGCTGAAGGCCCGCCTCGATGCGCTGGAGGCAAGGGTGGCCGAAATCTCAGCCCCCGCGAAAGCCTCCGCCAAGGCGCCGGCAAAGAAGAGAACGGCCAGCCGCGCGAAAGCCCCGAAAAAGGGCTGATCCCGCCCGCGCCATGACAGCTTCCCCGACAGTTTTCATATTTCATATCCGCGCGCCTGGCTCGCGCGAAGTCCGGACTTGCCGGAATTAACCATTTTGCTGGGGATAACCGCAAAAAACATCTTTACAGAACGCCGCCCCTGCCCCACCATATCTTGTAAGGGCGATGTCGAAAATACGCCTTTGTAGTATATGCACCCCGTTTCTGGTGGGCTGCCACCCGAAAGAAACAAGAAAGGTGAGGCGCATGGCACAGACAGAGCAGTATCTCGAGGCCGAGGATCTCCATCCGATAGATCTGGTGGAAAGCATCGCCGCCCATCACGATTGGGAATTCGATCGTGTGGGCGAGGATCAGATCGCCATGGCGGTGGAGGGGCAGTGGCGTTCCTATGCGATCACGCTGGCATGGTCGGATTACGATGAAACCCTCCGCCTGATCTGCACCTTCGAGATGGAGCCACCCGACGAGAGCCTGCCCGGGCTCTTTGAAGCGCTCAACCTCGCCAATGACCAATGCTGGGCCGGCGGCTTCACCTATTGGCGCGAGCAGCGGCTGATGGTCTATCGCTACGGGCTCGTGCTCGCGGGCGGGCAATATGCCGGGCCGGGGCAGATCGATACGCTGATCCGCTCCGCCGTGCTCTCCTGCGAACGCTACTATCCGGCCTTCCAGCTTGTCTGCTGGGGTGGCGAGGCGCCCGAGAAGGCGCTGAAGGTCGCCATTGCGGAGGCTTACGGGCGGGCATAATCTGCCCCCGAGGCCAAAGGCGAATCCGTGGCCAGAGGCAATAACGGGGGCAATTCGATGGCATTCGAGGAAGTGGAAAAGCGCGGGCTGGTGCTGCTCGGTTGCGGCAAGATGGGCTCGGCGATGCTGGCGGGCTGGCTTGAGCGGGGCCTTGCGCCCGATGCCGTGTGGGTGGTGGATCCGGCCCCTTCGGACTGGCTGAAGGAACAGGCCGCAAAGGGGCTCCACCTCAATGAGGATCTGCCGGAGAGCCCCGCTATCGTGCTGGTGGCGGTGAAGCCGCAGGTGATGGCCGAGGCGCTGCCGGTACTGGCACCGCTGGGCGATGGGGAGACGCTCTTTCTCTCCGTGGCAGCCGGCATCCCGATCGCCGCCTATGAAGAGATGCTCGGGCGCGATACCCCGGTGATCCGCGCCATGCCCAACACCCCGGCAGCCATCGGCAGGGGGATCACGGCGCTGGTGGGCAATGCGCGGGCCGGCGCGGCGCATCTGACGATGGCCGAGGAGCTCCTCGCCGCCGTCGGCCAGACGGTGCGGCTCGATGACGAAGCCCAGATCGATGCGGTCACCGGCATTTCGGGCTCGGGGCCGGCCTATGTGTTTCACCTGATCGAATGCCTCGCGGCGGCGGGCAAGGCGGAAGGGCTGCCGCCCGATATGGCCTTGCGGCTTGCAAAGGCCACGGTTGCCGGCGCCGGGGCGCTGGCGGAGGCGGCCGAGGAAAGCCCGGACGAACTGCGCCGCAACGTCACCAGCCCCGGCGGCACGACCGAGGCCGCTCTCGAGGTGCTGATGGACGAGGCGGAAGGCCTCCCGCCGCTCATGCGCAAGGCCGTCCATGCGGCGGTGCTGCGCTCGCGGGAGCTTGGCAGATGAGCAGCGAAATCAGCTTCGACGATTTCCTGAAGGTGGATATCCGCGTGGGCCGGGTGATCCGCGCCGAACGCTACCCGGAAGCGCGCAAGCCCGCGATCAAGCTCTGGATCGATTTTGGCCCCGAGATCGGCGAGAAGAAAAGCTCGGCCCAGATCACCGCCCATTACACGCCCGAAGATCTGATCGGCCGGCAGGTGCTGGCGGTGGTGAATTTCCCGCCGCGCCAGATCGGGAAATTCATGTCGGAAGTGCTGGTGCTGGGCGTGCCGGACGAAGCGGGCGAGGTCGTGCTGATCGGGCCGGATCAGGAGGTGCCCGAAGGGGGGCGGCTGCATTGAGGGAAAGCCTGCTGATCTCGCGCGCCCTGCCCGCGCCGGTGATGGAGCGCCTCGCACGCCGCTTTGCCGTCACCACCCGCGCCACCACCCTGCCGATGAGCGAGGCGGAAGCGGCTGCTGCACTTGGCGAACATGACGCGATCCTGCCGACGCTCGGGGATGCCTTCACCGCGCACGCCTTCGCCGCGGCCGGCGCACCACGGGCGCGCATCCTCGCCAATTTCGGCGTGGGCTACAATCATATAGATGTGGCGGCAGCCGCGAAGGCGGGGGTTGTCGTCACCAACACGCCCGGCGCGGTGACCGACGCCACGGCGGATATCGCCATGGCGCTGATCCTGATGAGCGCGCGCCGCCTTGGCGAGGGCGAGCGGCTGGTGCGGGCCGGCAGATGGGAGGGCTGGCATCCGACCCAGCTTCTCGGCCTTCATATCGGCGGCAAGGTGCTCGGGGTGATCGGCATGGGGCGGATCGGGCGGGCGATCGCGCGGCGCGCGCATATGGGATTCGGGATGGATGTGGTATTCTTCAACCGCTCGAAGGTGGAGGATCCCGGCGTGCCGGCGCGTCAGCTGGAGAGCATCAAGGCGGTGATGGGCACGGCCGACGTGGTGGCAATCGCGGTGCCGGGAGGCGCGGCCACGCATCACCTGATCGGGCGCGCGGAACTCGCGGCCATGCGCCCCCATGCCCATCTCGTCAATATCTCGCGCGGCGATGTGATTGACGAACCGGCCCTGATCGAGGCGCTCGAAGAGGGGCGGATCGCCGGTGCGGGGCTGGATGTCTATGAGCATGAGCCGGAGGTGCCGGAGCGGCTGCGGCGGTTGGAGAACGTTGTGCTGCTGCCTCATCTCGGCACCAATTCGGATGAGGTGCGCACAAACATGGGTATGATGGCGGCCGACAATCTCGAAGCCTTCTTCGAAGGCCGCACGCCGGCGAATGCGATTCAGCCGGCCGGCTGATCCGGGGGGGAATCCGGGCGGGGGCGATCGCCCACCGCCTCGCGCCAGTGGCGGCGGCAGAGGGAGAGATAGGTTTCATTGCCGCCGATCTGCACCTGCTCGCCCTCGGTGAGCACCCGCCCCTCCTCATCCTGGCGCACGACCATTGTGGCCTTCTTGCCGCAATGGCAGATGGTGCGCACCTCGCGCATCTCGTCGGCAAGCGCCAGGAGCGTCGCCGAACCGGGGAACAGCGCTCCCCGGAAATCCACACGCAGCCCGTAGCACATCACCGGCAGGCCGAGATCGTCCACCGCGCGGGCCAGTTGCCAGACCTGTGCCGGCTCGAGAAACTGCGCCTCGTCCACGAAAACGCAGGCGCAGGGGCCTATCCCGAGCCGCGCTTCGAGCTTGTGGAAGAGATCCTCACCGGGGGCGAATGTATCGGCCTCTGCGCCGATGCCGATGCGCGAGGCGATCCGGGCCTCGCCGGCGCGGGTATCGAGCCGGGCCGTCATCAGATAGGGAACCATGCCGCGCTCGCGGTAGTTATGCGCCGCCTGCAGCAGGATCGTGGATTTGCCGGCGTTCATGGTGGAGTAGTGAAAATAGAGCTTGGCCATGCGCCCCTTATGCCAGCCCCCGCAGCAGGATCAAGCACGGGATTGCCGAGGATGGCCATTTGGTGAAACCGCCTTTGCAGGCAAAGGCAAACGGTGGAGGCCGCCGGTTCCGTGATGGTTTTCCCTCGGTATCGGGTACATGCCTTCCCGGGAAGCCGGCACGAATATCAGGGCTCATGACTGGCTTGCGCCTGGGGATGAAATGAGCACCTTGTGCACCTTTGCAGGAAACCGGCACCCGGGAAAGCTTTTCGACTCGTTACCCTTGCCAACCCGAACCGAACAAACTGGCGAACCTCCACCTGCAATCAGCGCACTCGCACGCTGACCACTCACACTGCCCCAATAACACGGGGCCATTAATGAATGACAAATCTCCGTATTCGGATTAATGGGAAAAGAAATCGCAATTTCCCATGAGAAACGTGCCAGTACAGGAACCGTTATGCAGACTGCCCGAAATTATCTGAAGAAACACACGGAGGCCCTCGTCAAGGATGTGGGCATCGAGGCGGCCTGTCAGCTTGCCGGAAAATCCAAGGCGACGCTCGGACGCTACTATTCGGATGCGCCCGAACATGCCGATCGCTTCATGCCCGTGGATGTGGTGGCCGCGCTGGAAAGCGCCGCGCGCTATCCGCATGTGACAGCGGCCCTCGCCGAGCTTGGCGGGCTTACCATTTCGCTCGACAGGAACCCGCGCAATTCCGAAAGCCGGGGAGTCAATTCGGATGTGGTGGCGCTGAGCCAGCGGTTTGCGATGCTGATGTCGGAATACAGCCAGTCGATCGAGGATGGGGTGATCACGGTGAACGAAGCCAAGCGGATGCTGCGCGAAACATTGGCGTTGCAGCAGGTGCTGATGGAGATGAAGCTTCATCTCGAAGAGGAAACGGCCACCGACTGACTTCGCCTCAGGCCAATGCGGAACCGCCGGGAGCAGGGATCATCCTGCCTCCGGCGGGGATATTCACGGGCCAGCGATGATCCCGGTTATCAGCAGGTGCTGCAGCCGCCGCTGCCGGGCTTGAAGCCGAGCTTGCGGAAGATCTTCTCGGCCGGGCAGAACCCGGTGAAGGCGGACTGGAAGAGATTGGCGCCCACGAAAGCGGTGAGCCAGAGCCAGTTCTGCGAGACGTAAACGGCCAGCAGCAGAGAAAGCAGGATCATGAAACCGGCAAAAGCCAGCACGGCGCGATCGGATGTCATCTTCATATTCCTTTCGGTTTGATACGGTGGTTTGATCGGGGTTGGCCCCATTGCAGGGAACGGACGTCAGAACATATTCATCATATAGAATATGTATCCGGCGGTTTCAAGCCCTCCGTGCTCTCCCTGAGAGCTGCCTCCTCAGCCCTCGCCCGCCGCCTTCACCACCTTGAGGAGCGGCATCAGGCGGGCCATGTCGGGGCCGTGATCGAGGCCGGTGAGGGCCT
>JALVEX010000372.1 GCA_027030435.1 Paracoccaceae bacterium | reverse complement strand
AGAGCAGGAGATCATCGATGCCATGTATCTGATCTGGCAGCGCATGAAGATCGTGGTCGAGCCCTCGAGCGCGGTGACGCTCGCAGCGATTCTGAAGAACCGGGAAACATTCGCCGGCAAGCGGGTGGGCGTGATCCTGACCGGCGGCAATGTGGATCTGAAAAAGCTGCCCTGGATGTGACCGGGGCCGGGAGGAGCGAGATGAAAGACGTGAATTTCGATGAATATGAAGTGGGCTACAACATCCCCGCCAAGCCGGGCATGGACGAGGCCGATATCCAGACGCCCTGCCTGATCGTGGACATGGATCAGCTCGAGCGCAACCTCGACAAGATGCAGGCGGATGCCGATGCCATGGGCGTGCGCCTGCGGGTGCACGGGAAGATGCACAAATCCGCCGATATCGCAAAGATGCAGATCGAGCGCGGCGCCTGCGGAATCTGCTGCCAGAAGGTCAGTGAGGCAGAGGCCTTCGCGCGCGAGGGGATCAGAGATATCCTGGTATCCAACCAGGTGCGCGATCCCGCCAAGATCGATCGCCTTGCCCGCCTGCCTGCGCTCGGCGCACGCACCATTGTCTGTGTGGACGATATCGCCAATGTGGCCGATCTTTCCGAAGCGGCCGAAAGGCACGGCACCGAGATCGAGTGCCTTGTGGAGATCGATTGCGGCGCCGGGCGCTGCGGCGTTACCGAAACGGCGGATGTGGTCGAGATCGCAAAGGCGATCGACGCGGCGCCGGGGCTGAAATTTTCCGGCATTCAGGCCTATCAGGGCGCGATGCAGCACCTCGATGAATACGAGGAGCGCAAGAAGAAGATCGATATCGCCGTGGCGATGGTGAAGGATGCCGTGGAGGCGCTGAAGGCCGAGGGGCTGGAATGCGACATCATCGGCGGCGGCGGCACCGGCAGCTACTATTTCGAGGGCGAATCCGGTGTCTATAACGAGCTTCAATGCGGTTCCTACGCCTTCATGGATGCCGATTACGGCCGCATCCTTGACGAAAACGGCGTGCCGATCAGCGAAAGCCAGTTTGGTTCCTCGCTCTTTCTGCTCACCTCGGTGATGAGCCATGCAAAGCCCGAAAAGGCCGTGGTGGATGCGGGCTTGAAGGCGCAATCGGTGGATTCGGGCCTGCCCAAGGTGCACGGCATCGAGGGCGTGGAATATGTGAAATGCTCCGACGAACACGGCGTGATCGCCGATCCCGAGGGCAAGCTTGCGATCAACCAGAAGATCAGGCTCATCCCCGGCCACTGTGACCCCACCTGCAACGTGCATGACTGGTATGTTCTGGTGCGCGGCGGGAAGGTCGAGGATGTGATCCCGGTTACTGCACGGGGGCTCGCATACTGATGCTGATCGTGAATGAGGAAATCTGCCAGAAGGTCATGACGCGCCCAGCGGCCTATGATGCTGTCGAGGCGGTGTTCGGGGCCATGGCGCGGGGGGATGCGCGCAATTTCCCCGTGGTGCGCGAGGCGATCGGCCATGCGGATGCGCTTTACGGCTTCAAATCGGGCTTTGACCGCGCCTCTATGGTGCTTGGCGTGAAGGCCGGGGGCTACTGGCCGCACAATGCCGAAAAGGGGCTGACGAACCATCAATCGACGGTGTTTCTCTTCGATCCCGATACCGGGCGGCTTTCGGCCCTTGTGGGCGGCAATTATCTCACGGCCCTGCGCACGGCCGCGGCCAGCGCCATTTCCATCAATCACCTGGCGCGCAGAGATGTGAAGGTGCTGGGCATGGTGGGAGCCGGGCATCAATCGACCTTCCAGTTGCGGGCGGCTGCCGAGCAGCGCGATTTCGAGCGCGTCGTGGCCTGGAATTATCACCCCGAGATGCTGCCGGCGCTTGGCAAGGTGGCCGAAGAGCTCGGCCTTCCTTTCGAGGCGGTTTCGCGCGAGGCGCTGGGGGCCGAGGCCGATGTGATCATCACCATCACCTCCGCTCACGAGCCGCTCCTGATGAAGGAGTGGATCCGCCCCGGCACCCATATCGCCTGCATGGGCACCGATACCGCCGGCAAGCAGGAGCTTGACCCGGAAATCTTCGCCGCTGCCACCGTGTTCACCGACGAGGTGGCGCAATCGATCAGCATCGGCGAGGCCCAGCACGCCATCGCCCGGGGGCTGATCCGGCCTGAGCATATCACCCCGATCGGCGCCGTCATCAACGGTGATCATCCGGGGCGGAGTTCGGGGGATGAAATCACCGTGTTCGATGGCACCGGGGTGGGGCTTCAGGATCTCGCTGTTGCATCGGCTGCGGCGCAGGCGGCAGAGAAACAGGGCTTTTCGGAGGATATTGTGCTATGAATGAAGGGAATTCCCCCTCCTCCCGTTTGCAATAGAGGAGGGCGGAGAGGCTCCATCGAAAATGCGGATCACGTGAGCGAGGGAGCCCGCGGCCGGACAAGAAAAAACAGCACGGCCGCAAATCAACCAACAAGGAGGAAAACCATGACCACGAAAACCAACCGACGCGATTTTCTGCTGAAAACCGCAGGCGCAGCCGCGGCAGGCACCCTTGCCGCGCCGGCCATTGCGAAGGCCGAAGCGAAAACCATCACCTGGAAGATCCAGACATCCTGGCCCGGCGGCATCGGGCTGCAGATCTTCAAGGATTGGTGCGCCTCCATCAAGGAGAAATCCGGCGGCGAGATGGAATTCATCCCCTTCGGCGCCAAGGATGTGGTGGGAGATTTCCAGCTTTTCGATGCCGTGAAGAACGGCGTGCTCGATGCGATGAACCCCTTCACCCTTTACTGGGCAGGCCGGATCCCGGCCTCGGTGTTTCTCAGTTCCTACCCGCTCGGCCTGCGCCAGCCGGGGGAATGGGACGTGTTCTATTATGGGCTCGGCGGACTCGACATGGCGCGTGAGCTTTTTGCCCGCGAGGGGATGTATTACGTGGGGCCGATCCAGCATGGCCCGAACATCATCCATTCCAAGGTGCCGATCCGCTCGATCGATGATTTCCGCGGACGCAAGATGCGCCTTCCCGGAGGCATGGTGGCCGAGGTGTTCCAGGCGCTGGGCGCGAAAACCACGCTTCTGCCCGGCTCCGAGATCTTCCCCGCGCTCGAGAAGGGCACAATCGACGTGGCCGATTACGTGGGCCCGGCGATCAACTATGCGCTCGGCTTCAGCCAGGTCACGAAATACGTGGTGCTTGGCCCTCCGGGCTTCATGAGCGTCTATCAGCCGGTGGATCTGATGGATCTCACCGTGGGCATGAAATCCTGGGAGGCCCTGCCCGACGATCTGAAGAGCTTCGTGGAAATGGAGGTGCATTCCTATTCCGACATGCACCATGCGAAGATCCAGCAGGCCGATCAGGAGGCCTGGAAGAAGTTCGAGGAGGATGGCACGGAAGTGACCCGCCTCAGCGAGGACGATATCGAGGCCATGACGGAGATCGCCGTGCCGATCTGGTTCAAATGGGCCAACAAGGACAAGGACGCGGCGCGGGTGTTCAAGACCCAGCTCGATTACATGATGTCGCCCTCGCTCGGCTATGTGACGGAAGACATGATCGAAGGCTACGAACTCGACCTCTGATCGCTCTCCCGCCCGGGGCATGCCTCGGGCGGGACCGCTTACCATTTCGCATCTTGCTCACGGGAGTTCCTCATGCCGAGCGTCAATTTCGTGTTGCCGCACTGGCTTTACTGGTCAGGGCTCGTCATCTTTCCGCTTGTGGCCATGTATATGGCGCGCCGTCCGCAACCGCCACGGGGCTCGCGCAGCCTCGGGATCGCCTATTTCATCTGGCTTGTGGGGGGCATGTTCGGCTTTCACAGGCTTTATCTGAAGAATCGATGGGGTTTTCTCTACTGGCCGCTCTTCGCGCTCATCCTCTATGCCAACGGTATCCAGCGCGAGGCGCGTGTGGCCTATTCGGATGCGGTGGCCGCCGTGCAGGGGATCGAGGGAGCCACGGCGCGCAATGAATCGCGGATACGCAAATCCGAGGACATCATCGAAAGAGCGCGCACGAAGCTTGCCGAGCTGCCCGCCGGCGAAGAGAGCGAATCCGCCAGGGCGCGTCAGGAGCGCAAGATCGCCAAGGCCGAAAAGGCAATTGCCGGCGCCCGGGAGAAACTCGCCGCGCTTGCAAGGGAAGCGGAAGAACTGAAACCCAGGCTGGAAGCCGCCGCAGCCGAGCGGCAGCGCTGGTCGGATATTGCCTGGTGGGCGTTCATCGCCATTGCTGCCTTCATGGCGGTGGATTTCTTCCTCATCCCCTCGATGCTGAAATCTGCGCTCAGGAAGCTGGAGCGGGAGCCACCCGATGAAATCGAGCGCGAGCTTCTCAAGGATGACAAGGTGTATGTCGGCACCGGGCTTGCCGGCGCCATCGATCGCATTTCGCTGTTTACCGGCGAGTTCGTCGCCTACTGGTCGGTGATCGCGGTGTTCGCCTATTACTACGAGGTGATGGTGCGCTATGTGTTCAATTCTCCCACGAACTGGGCACATGAGGCGATGTTCCTGATGTTCGGGATGCAGTATCTGATCGCCGGCGCCTATGCGATGCTGACCGAAAGCCATGTGCGGGTGGATATCTTCTACGCCAATTTCAGCCCTCGCGCCAAAGCGATCGTGGATCTCATGACATCCGTATTCTTCTTCATATTCGCCTTCACGCTTCTGTGGACAGGCTGGATCTTCGCCAGCGATTCCATCCATCAGAACGAGGTGAGCTTCACCGAATGGGGAATCCAGTACTGGCCCGTCAAGATCACCATCGTGATCGGCGGCGGCCTGCTGATCCTGCAGGGCATTTCCGAAGTGATGAAGGATATTGCCACAGTTCTGAACCCGGAGAGGAGGGCTGAAAATGGGGCTTGAAATCGGCATTGGGTGGCTCACCCTCATCATGTTCGGTTCGCTGCTCGTCCTGCTTATGGCCGGGCTGCCGCTTGCCTTCGTCACCGGCGGGCTTGCGGTGGTGTTTCTCTTCATCCTGGGAGACATGGACACGCTCAACATCGTGCCAAGCCGCATCTTCCCGCTGATGACGGATTACCAGCTTTCGGCCATCCCGCTCTTCATCTTCATGGCGGCGATGCTGGAACGCGCCGGGATCATCAAGGACATGTTCGATGTGATCTACAAGCTCCTCGGAGGCCTGCGCGGCGGGCTGGCCTCGGCAACGATCATCGCCTCCACCATCCTTGCGGCGATGGTGGGCGTGATCGGTGCGGCGGTCGTCACCATGGGCATCATCGCGCTGCCGGCCATGCTGGAGCGAAAATACGATCCCAAGATCGCCATGGGCTCGATCATGGCCGGGGGCACGCTCGGGATCCTGATCCCGCCCTCGATCCTTGCCATCATCTATGCGGTGGTGGCCGAGCAGTCGGTGGGCGAGCTGTTCATCGGCGCGGTGATCCCGGGGCTGATGCTCTCGGGGCTTTACATCCTCTATGTTACGGTCCGCTGCTATATGAACCCGGAACTCGGGCCTCCGATCCCGGAAAAAGAGCGCATCGGTTTTCGCGAGAAGCTTGCGCTGCTGCGCAAGATGGGCGCTCCGATCACCCTGATCTTCGTAGTGTTCGCAACCCTCTTTTCCGGTGCGGCAACACCGGTGGAAGCGGCCGGGATCGGCACGTTCGGCTCCTTCATGGTGGCGGCGCTGCACGGCCAGCTCGATTGGCGCACCGTGCGCGAGGCCTGCCTCACCACGCTGAAGGCCTCGGCCATGGTGATCTGGATCATGTTCGGCGCCACGATATTCGTGGGCCTCTACGTGCTCGAGGGTGGCCAGCAGTTCGTGACCGGGGCGCTTGATGCCACCGGCCTCGGCCCCTGGGGAATCCTGACCCTGATGATGGTGATCCTGATCATCCTCGGCATGTTCCTCGATTGGGTCGGGATCCTGCTGCTGGCAGTGCCGATTTTCGTGCCGATCATCAAGGATCTCGGGTTTGATCCGCTGTGGTTCGGAGTGCTCTATCTCGTCAACATGCAGATGAGCTTCCTTTCACCACCCTTCGGTTATGCGCTCTTCTACCTGCGCGGCGTGGCGCCGCCGGAAATTCCGATGTCGGACATCTTCAGATCGGCGCTTCCCTTCCTGGCGCTGCAGCTTCTGGGCCTGATCCTGTGCATGGTGTTCCCCGCGCTGATCACCTGGCTGCCGCGTCTCGTCTATGGCTGAGGGGATCATCAGATAAAGATGAAGGCGGGCCATCCTGCGGCCCGCCTTCATCAATTTCCGTTCACGTCAGCGCATCTCCGTTTCATGCCTTCTGCTCCAAAGGCTTGACCCTTGGGCCTTTCATGGGCACCTATGGCTTGTAGTGCAGGAGCAGACAGTGGACGAGAAGGACAGCGCAGAAAAAGGCCGCTCCACCCCCTCGCATGCCCGGACAGGCAATCGCGTGGTGGTGCTGGGGGTTGTGGCGATCGTGATGATCCTGCTCGTGGCCGCGGCCGTGCTTTTCTACAATCTGCCCGATGCGAATGAATTCAATGATCGTGTCGAGCAGATATTCGTGGAGAATGACGACCTCACCTCCGGCGCCGAGATCAAGCTTCTCGAGATCCTCGCCCAATCGGGCACCGTTTTCGCCGAAACCCTGGCCTCCTACCGCTTCGTGATCTTCGTGCTTCTGGTATTTGCCACCGCGCTTCTGGTGGCGGCGCTGGTTTTCCTGCTCACCATCATCAGCCTCAATCGCCGCATGAGCGAGATCGAGCGCAAAGGGATCGATGTTTCCTCGCTGCTGATCAGCCGCGAGGAAAATACCGTCTATCTCAACAATCTCGAACTGAAGCTCACCGAAGCCGCAATCGAGACGCTCTCGGTGCTCGCCGAAGCGCGCATGGATGACGAGGTGCTTTCCGGCGCCGAGATCGAGGCGATGATCTCCGGGCGCGATCCCTCCGAATGCGAGGAGGCCGCCGGTGCTACCCGCATCAAGCGCCTGCGCGACAGCCTCGGCAATCAGCTGGTGAGCGAACTGCTGGTGAAGAACATCGCGCGGCGCGGCTACATGCTGGCGATCGACAAGGACGTGATCCGCATGGTCTGAGCGCCGGCGCTGGCGACCCCGAGAGGATTCGAACCTCTGACCTACCGCTTAGGAGGCGGTCGCTCTATCCTGCTGAGCTACGGGGCCGTGCTCGCGTTTTCGCGGGAATTGCGCCCGAGATCAACCGTTTTCCTTCATTGCAGCCGCCCTGCCCTTTGACATTGCGGAGCCGCCCGATATTAGGAAATCAGCCCAGTATTGAACCAGCGGGATAGAGATCTTGGCACAGCCCCCCCGTAACAGGCGCCGCCGCACGCTCACGCTTCGCGATGTTTCGGAAGCATCCGGCGTGAGCGAGATGACGGTCAGCCGAGTCCTGCGCAACAGTGGTGACGTGTCGGAGAAGACTCGCGCCAGGGTGATGGAGGCGGCGCGCGCGCTTGGCTATGTGCCCAACAAGATCGCCGGCGCGCTGGCCTCGCAGCGCGTCAATCTCGTGGGGGTGATCGTGCCCTCCCTCTCCAACATGGTCTTTCCCGAGGTGATTTCGGGCATCTCCGAGGTGCTTGATGAAACACCCCTTCAGCCGGTGATCGGCTTCACGGAATACCGCCCCGAGAAGGAGGAGCAGGTGCTTTTCGAGATGCTCTCCTGGCGGCCTTCGGGGATCATCATGGCCGGGCTCGAGCATTCCCGGGCCACACGCCGGATGCTCGAAGCTGCCGAGG
>JALVEX010000371.1 GCA_027030435.1 Paracoccaceae bacterium | reverse complement strand
GCCTGATCGAGGAGACGCTCGAGCTTCTGCGCGGGAAGGGGCTGATCTACGAGGGCGTGCTCGAGCCCCCCAAGGGCAAGAAGCCCGAGGATTGGGAGCCGCGTGAGCAGACGCTTTTCAAATCCACCGAGTTCGGCGATGACGTGGATCGCCCGGTGCAGAAATCCGATGGCAGCTGGACATATTTCGCGCCCGACATCGCCTATCACTACGACAAGATAAAGCGCGGCTATGACGCGCTGATCGATGTGCTGGGCGCCGATCACGGCGGCTATGTGAAGCGCATGAAGGCGGCGGTGGCGGCGCTGTCGGACGGCCGTGTGCCGCTTGACATCAAGCTCACCCAGCTGGTGCGGCTGTTCAGGGATGGCGCACCGTTCAAGATGTCCAAGCGCGCGGGCACCTTCGTGACGCTGCGCGACGTGGTGGAGCAGGTGGGAGCGGATGTGACCCGCTTCGTGATGCTGACGCGCAAGAACGATGCGCCGCTCGATTTCGATCTCTCGAAGGTGCTGGAGCAGAGCCGGGACAACCCGGTGTTCTACGTGCAATACGCCCATGCGCGGGTGTGTTCGGTGCTGCGCCGGGCGCGCGAGGCGGGGATCGATGTGGAAGATGCAACGCTCGCCGCGGCCGATCTCGGCAGGCTCGATCACGAGGCCGAGCTTGCGCTTGCCCGCAAGATCGCCGAATGGCCGCGGCTCGTCGAGATCGCCGCGCGCACCCATGAGCCGCACCGGATCGCCTTTTATCTCTATGATCTGGCGTCCGAGCTGCACGGGCTGTGGAACCGGGGCAACGAGATCCCGGCGCTGCGCTTCCTGCAGGAGGGCGATCCGGCCACATCGCAGGCCAAAATCGCGCTGGCGCGCGCCACGGCCGTTGTCATTTCGTCAGGTCTTGCTATTCTTGGCGTGACCCCGGTCGAGGAAATGCGCTAGCAAGAGCGCCCCGCCGGGCTCATGAGCAGGCAGAAAAGCGCCGCCGCGCGAGCGTGCGGCGGATGAGGCAGAGCATGGCGAGTATCGATTACAACACCCGGATTGCGTCTGGCGCTACGGCGCGCAGGCAGCCCCATCTGCGGGCGATTGACGGCATGGCCGGCGAGCAGCCGCCCTCCCATCCCCACCTTCGCCAGGATCCTGACGAAGCCGGGGCCGCGCCCGAAACCGGCGGCGGCGTCGGGCGGCTGGTGCAGTTTGCCGGAGCGCTCACCTCGCTTGCCCTGATCGGCGGGCTGATCTGGTGGGGCTATGAACTTGTGATGCGCGATGTCAATGGCATCCCCGTGGTGCGCGCGCTCGAGGGGCCCTTGCGGGTGCAGCCCGAGGATCCGGGCGGCGAGCTTGCGCGCTACCAGGGGCTTTCGGTGAACCGCATCCAGGCCGAGGGCAATGCCGCGCCCGCGCCCGACCGCCTCGTGCTCGCGCCCCGCCCGGTGGACGTGATCGAAAGCGATCCGCCCGGCATTTCGCCCCGCCCCTCGCCCCGCCCGAACCCGGCGTCGGCAGGCGGCGCTTCAGGAAATGAAAGCCCGAAAGCCCCGGCGGCAACAGAAGCGGCGGAAGCGACGGCGGCAACCACCACCTTGCCCGGCGATCCAGCTTCGGCTGCGTCCGCCCCGCCAGCAGCCTCCGATGCCGCCCCGGGTTCGGGTGAGAGCGCCAGTCCGAGCGAGATCGCCGCGGCGGCGCGTGCGCTGGTGGCGGCTGTTGCGAGCGAAGAAGGCCAGGGCGAAGCCGCTTCGGCGAAGGCGGATGCCCCCGCTCCCGCGCCCGCTCCCGCGCCCGAGGCCGGAAAACCGCAGGTTATCCCGGCATCGGTGCCCGGTGTGCGGAGATCCCCCCGCCCCGTGGTGCGCCCGGCCGGGCTCGAACGCCTCGCCGCAATGGCCCGGGCCTCGGAGCCCGCGAAA
>JALVEX010000370.1 GCA_027030435.1 Paracoccaceae bacterium | reverse complement strand
CTTGAGGGCCGGGCCGAGAGCGGCGAAGGGCTCATCAAGCAGCATCAGGGGCTTGTTGCGCAGAAGGGCGCGGGCGAGGGCCACGCGGCTTTGCTGCCCGCCCGAGAGATCGGCCGGCCTGCGGTGGCCGAGCCCCTCAAGGCCGGTTCGCTTCATGGCCTGTTCGATGCGATCCCTTTCCCCGGCGTTCAGCTTGAGATCCGCCCGCAGGCCGAGGCCGATATTCTGCGCGGCGGTGAGATGGGGAAAGAGATTGTTTTCCTGAAAGAGGATACTGACGGGACGCTCGGCCGGAAGGAGCGGGGTAATCGGCTCCCCGCCCCACAGGACCCGCCCCTTTTCGGGGGCAATGAAGCCCGCAATGGCGCCAAGCAGCGTTGATTTGCCGCCCCCCGAAGGCCCGATGACAGCAACCCGCGCGCCCTCCGGCACTTCGAGATCGGCCGAAAGAGCGAAATCGCCCTGCCTGATCCGGAGATCTTCAAGTTCGAGCATTGGCGCGGCCTCCCTTGTCAAACAGCCAGAACAGGGCAAAGCTCAGGATCAGCAGCAGAAGGGCCGCCGCTGCGGCGTCTTCCACCCTGTAGGCTGCGCGCAGCCTGTAGATCTGCAATGGCAGGGTGGCGGATCCGGGTGCCGAAAACAGGGCGATCACCCCGAGATCGCCCATCGAGAGCGCCGCCGCAAGCCCGGCCGTGAAGCCTATCGGCGCCCTTATGCGCGGCAGCAGGAAGAGGCGGAGGCGATCCCGGCCAAAGAGGCCGAGGCTGTCAGCCAGCGGGCCGAAGGCGGCTTCGGCATCGCGGATGGCCGGGGTCAGCACGCGCAGGGCAAAGGGGAGGCTCATGATGGCGTTGACGAGAGCTGTCAGAGGCAGGGCGAGCGCGACGGGATCCACGAGCGGGAAGAGGATGATAAAGAGGCCCGTGCCGATGACAAGCGGCGAGGCGGCAAGGGAGAGGTAGCCGATCGCCTCCATCATGCTGGTTGCCGGGGCGCGCGCCTTGCTCGTGGCGATCAGGAGCGCAAGCGGCAGGGAGATGGCGAGCGTGATAGCCGTTGCGCCAAGCGCGACCAGAAGCGAACGCATGACAGAATGCCAGACGGGGGCCGGGAGGGCATGGATGCTTTGAAGCCCCGATATCGCGATGGCCAGCAGTGGAGCGAGCAGAAAGACTGCGGCGGCGATTATGATGGCCGTATCCGTGAGGAAGGTGATGCGGCCGGTTGCGTCTTGGCGTTCGATGGTTCTGTCAAGCCCGCTGCCGAAGAGAGCATGGCGCCCGAACCGGAGGGCGACGGCAGCGGCGAAGGCCCCGATCAGGAACTGGAGCGCGGCAAGCTTGGCCGCCTTGCCGAGATCGAATTCGAAGCGGAAGGCCTGGTAGATCGCCAGCTCGATCGTGGTGGCACGGGGGCCGCCGCCAAGGGCGAGCACTACTGCAAAGCTGGTGAGGCAGATCAGGAAGATGACCATGAAGGCGCCGGGCAGCGTGGCGCGCAGCATGGGAAGCTCGAGCCAGCGGAAAATGTGGCGTTGCCTGAAACCTAGCGAAGAGGCGAGGCGGAAGCGCTCTGCCGGGATGGCGGCCCAGCCCTGGAGCAGAAGGCGCGTGGCCAATGGCAGATTGAAGAAGACATGCGCAAGCAGCACGCCCGGAAGGCCATAGATGGATATGGCGGGCAGGCCCAGCGCGCCGAGGGCGGCATTGAGCACACCGTTTCGCCCGAAGATCGCGAGGAGCCCCAGCACGGCCACGATGACCGGCAGGATGAAGGGCGCGCCCATGAGCGCGATCAGAAAGCGGCGGCCCGCAAAGCTGCGCCTGGCGAGCGCGCGGGCGAGCGGCACGGCAAGCGCCACGCTGATGGCCGCCGAGAGCGCGGCCTGCAAGAGCGTGAAGCGTATGGCCGCCCAATCGGCGGGCGTGATCGCTCCGGTGCTTTCGGCGCGCAGGAAAACGGCCGCGAGCGTGCCCGGCACAAGCGCCAGCACGAGAGCGGCGGCACCGCTCCCGAGCCAGCGGATGGCGCCTAGCGGCTGAGTGCGGCCAGCCATTCGGCCAGCGCCTCATCGCGGATTTCGGCGGCTTCTTTCGGGGAAAGCAGCAGGGCTTTTGCGGGCCTGATCAGGGTTTCGAACCCGTCCGGCAGCCCGCCCGAGGGGATCTTCGCGGGATACATCCAGTTCGTCGTCGGGATGATGCTCTGGAACCTGTCGGACGCCATGAAGGCAAGGAAGCGGTCTGCGAGCTCGGGCTGATCGGTGCCGGCGATCTTGCCGGCCACCTCGATCTGCATGTAATGGCCCTCCTCGAAGAGCGCGGCCGCCTTGGTGTCGTCCTTCTCGGCAATAAGGTGATAGGCGGGCGATGTGGTGTAGGAGAGCACCATGTCGGCCTCGCCTTCGAGGAACATCCCGTAGGCTTCCGACCAGCCCTTCGTGACCGTCACGATATTATCCGAAAGCCCTTCCCAGATACCGCCCGCTTCATCACCGTAAGCGGCCTTGACCCACAGGAGCAGGCCGAGGCCGGGTGTTGAGGAGCGCGGATCCTCAATCACGATCCTGAGATCGCTTTCCGCCAGTTCGCGAAAGCTTTTCGGTGGGATTGCTACTTTCGTCTTGTCGTAAACGAAGGCGAAATAGCCCCAATCGAAGGGCTGGAAGAACGTATCATTCCATTCCACCGGCAGATCGAACTCGGGGCGCGGCTCTGGAAGGGGCGCAAAAAGCCCGCTTTCCTCGGCCGCGGCCATGAGATTGGAATCGAGCCCCAGCGCGATATCGGCCGGGGTGCGTTTGCCCTCGAGCCTGAGGCGCGCGAGCAGCGCTGCGCCATCGCCTGTGCCCACGAATTGCAGATCGCAGCCGCATTCCTCCTCGAACGCCTTTTCAACAGCCGGGCCGGGGCCCCAGTCGGATATGAAGCTGTCATAGGTATATACCGTGAGGACGGGTGTCTCGGCGGCAGCCAGCGTGGCGACGGCACAGAAACCCGCAGCAAAGATGGATGTTTTCATCATTCATTCTCCATTTTTCGCGACGGGCGGGGCGAAGTTGGAGAATGTCCAGACCTTCCCTCCGCCGGTCTTAACCGGATCAGGTTCAACGGGTTCGCGATCGCTCGCGTCTCAGCTTCTGGCGAAGCACCCCGAGGCAGCTTCACATCTATGTCCGCGCAATCCCGCGTGCAAGGCAAATTTCCTTGAGGCATCCGCAAGGCAAGGCTAAACGCTTTGGGCAAAGGAGCGTTTCGCGATGTCATACAACACCTTCGGCCGCCTTTTCCGCGTTACCACCTGGGGCGAGAGCCACGGGCCCGCCATTGGCGCGACGGTGGATGGGTGCCCGCCCGGAATCAGGGTGGATGAAGAGATGCTCCAGCACTGGCTCGACAAGCGAAAGCCCGGACAGAGCCGATACACCACCCAGCGTCGGGAGCCGGACCGGGTGAAGATCCTCTCCGGTGTTTTCGAGGGGCGCACCACAGGAACCCCGGTGCAGCTGATGATCGAGAATACCGATCAGCGCTCGAAGGATTACGGCGATATCGCCGAAAAATTCCGCCCCGGCCATGCCGATATCACCTACTGGCTCAAATACGGCATCCGTGATTATCGCGGCGGGGGGCGCTCCTCGGCGCGCGAGACGGCCTCGCGCGTGGCTGCGGGCGGGCTGGCGCGGGCCGTGCTCGGTGAATTGCTACCGGGGCTGGAGATCACGGGCTACATGGTGCGCATGGGCAATATCGCGATTGATCGGGCGCGATTCGATTGGTCCGAGATCTCCCGCAATCCCTTCTGGGCGCCGGATGCGCAGGCAGCGCGTGAATGGGCCGACTATCTGGACGATCTGCGCAAATCCGGCAGCTCCGTGGGGGCAATGATCGAGGTGGTGGCGAAAGGCGTGCCCCCGGGGCTTGGCGCGCCCGTCTATGGCAAGCTCGATACGGATCTTGCGGCGGCCATGATGTCGATCAACGCGGTGAAGGGCGTGGAGATCGGTGCCGGCATGGAAGCGGCGATGCTGACGGGCGAGGAGAATGCCGACGAAATCAGGATGGGGGGCGATGGACCGGTGTTCGGCTCAAATCATGCCGGGGGCATCCTTGGCGGCATCAGCACCGGGCAGGATGTGGTGGTGCGCTTCGCGGTGAAGCCGACATCCTCGATCCTGACGCCGCGCAAGACGATCACGAAATCAGGCGAGGAGACGGAGATCGTCACCAAGGGGCGGCATGATCCTTGCGTGGGGATCCGCGCGGTGCCTGTGGGAGAGGCGATGATGGCCTGCGTGATCCTCGATCACTACCTGCTTCACCGCGCCCAGATCGGAGAAAGCGGAGGCGGGCGGATCGGCTGAAAAGCCGTTTTGCTGCATTGGAACCCCGAATGGAAAGGGCCGCCCGAACGGCGGCCCTTCTTGTCTTTTCCAGATTTCCTGCCCGGCAGGATCAGTTGTTGACGCTTTCCTTCAGCGCCTTGGCGATGGTCATCTTCACGACCTTGTCGGCCGGCTTCTTGATCTGTTCGCCAGTGGCGGGGTTGCGCACCATGCGCTCGGGGCGCTCACGGCAATAGATCTTGCCGACACCGGGAAGCGTAACGGCGCCGCCGGCGGAAACTTCGCGGGTGATGATGTTGATGAGAGCTTCCAGAGCCGCGGCGGCGGATTTCTTGTCAACCCCCATTTCATCGGCCAGAGCGGCGATAAGCTGGGTCTTGGTCATGGGTTTTGCCATTCTTATGTCTCCTCATGTTCTGGCCGTTATTTGGGCCGGATTGGCGGCATTTAACTTGATATTGGGGTATAGCACAACGTTTTGTGGTTCTTTCCTGCGAATTTTTGCAGATTTTGGGTGGTTTTCGGCTTCAGAGGAAGGCGGTTTCCTCGAAACTGCGCAGTTTGCGGGAATGAATCCGCTCAAGCGGCATTTCCCGCAGGGTTTCCATGGCGCGGATGCCGATCAGAAGGTGGCGCTGCACCTGTGATTTGTAGAAATCCGAGGCCATGCCGGGCAGTTTCAGCTCGCCATGCAGGGGCTTGTCGGAAACGCACAGGAGCGTGCCGTAGGGCACCCTGAAGCGAAAGCCGTTGGCGGCAATGGTGGCGCTTTCCATGTCGAGCGCGATGGCGCGCGACTGGCTCAGCCGCTGCACCGGGCCGGAGGGATCGCGCAGTTCCCAGTTGCGGTTGTCGAGGCTGGCCACGGTGCCGGTGCGCATGATGCGCTTGAGATCGAAGCCTTCCTGCTCGGTGATGCTGGCCACGGCCTGCTCGAGCGCCACCTGGATTTCGGCGAGCGGCGGCACCGGGATCCAGATCGGCAGATCGTCATCGAGCACCTTGTCTTCGCGCAGGTAGGCATGGGCCAGCACGAAATCCCCGAGCCGCTGGCTGTTTCTGAGCCCGGCGCAATGGCCGACCATGAGCCAGGCATGAGGGCGCAGGACGGCGATGTGATCGGTGGCTGTCTTGGCATTCGACGGCCCGACCCCGATATTGACAAGCGTGATCCCCGCCTGGCCTTCGCGCTTCAGGTGATAGGTGGGCATTTGCGGCTGTTTTTCCAGCGGGGGCAAGGGGGCCTCTGGATCGGTGATTTCCACATTGCCGGGGCCGACAAAGCTCGTGTAGCCGCTCGCGGGATCGCCGATCGCCTTGCGGGCAAAAGCCTCGAATTCCTCCACGTAGAACTGGTAGTTGGTGAAGAGCACGTGGTTCTGGAAATGCTCGGGCGCTGTGGCGGTGTAGTGCTGGAGGCGTGCGAGCGAATAATCGATGCGCTGAGCGGTGAAGAGCGCGAGCGGCCTGGAGCCATCGGGATTGGATGTGGTGAAGCCGTTGGCGATATCGTCATTGGTGTTGGCGAGATCGGGCACATCGAAGAAATCGCGGATCTGAAAGCCGAGCGCGCCTTCCTGGGGGATGGCGCCGCTTTCGTGGTTCGTCATGGCGAAATGCACCGGGATCGGGGTATCGGAATAGCCGATACTGACCGGCACGCCGTGATTTTTCATCACCAGCCCGAGCTGTTGTTCAAGGTAATGGCGGAAGAGATCGGGCCGGGTGATGGTGGTGGCATATGTGCCGGGGCCGGCAACATAGCCGAAGGCGAGGCGGTTGTCGGGGCGGGCATGGCGGGTGACGGTGAGGCGTATCTCCGGGTAGAAGGCGCGAAAGCGCGTGGCAGGCGGCTGCCCGCTTTTCAGGGCGGCAGAGAAATGCTCCCGCAGGAAGGCGGTGGATTCCTCGTAGAGCGCGCGAAGATGCGCAACCGCTTCACGCGGATCCGCTATCACCCGCGCGGGCTTTCCCGGCGGTGTCAGAACGGGCAGATCCGTGGCCTGTGTGTTCATCCGGTTTCCTCGAAGAGCTCGGTGATTTCGAACCGTGTTACATCAACCAGCCCCAGATCGGAAATGCGCAGTTCGGGGATGACCACGAGCGCGAGCAGCGAGTGCTGCATGTAGGCGTTGTTGAGCGTGCAGCCGCATTCTTCCATCGCGGCCACCATGCGATCGGCCTTCGCCGCCACCTCGGCGGCGGGGGAATCGGAGATCAGCCCCGCAATGGGAAGCTCCACCAGCGCCAGCTCCTCGCCATCCTTCCAGACGGTGACGCCGCCGCCGACCTCGCCAAGCCGGTTGGCGGCCAGCGCCATATCCTCGCGCGAGGTGCCGACGACGATCATGTGGTGGCTGTCATGCGCGACGGTCGAGGCCATGGCCATGCGCCCCTTGTAGCCGAAGCCCGAAACGAAGCCGTTCACGACCTTTCCGGTGCCCCGGTGACGCTCGACAAGGGCGATCTGGCAGATGTCACGCGCCGCATCGCCCTCGACGATCCCGTTTTGCACGTCAAGCTCGGCGGTGAGCGCCCTGGTGGGGGCCTGGTTTTCCACCACCCCGATCACCTTCGCCGTGACCCGGTTCGCACCCTCCGGCGCGGGGATCTCGAAATCCGCCGCTTCGAGCCGCTTGCCAAGATGCACTGTGCCGCGCACATCCTCGGGCCAGTCGAGATGCGGGCATTCGGTGCGGATCTCGCCCCCCTCGGCCACCACCTGCCCGCGCGCGATCACGGTTTCGATCGGCAGGGTTGCAAGATCGGACGTGAGGATCACATCGGCCCTCCGCCCCGGTGCAATCGAGCCAAGCTCGCGCTCTAGGCCGAAATGGGTAGCGGTGTTGATCGTGGCCATCTGCAGCGCCACCACCGGATCACATCCGCATTCGATCGCATGACGCACCACGCGGTTCATGTGGCCGTCATTCACCAGTGTGCCGGAATGGCAATCATCGGTGCACAGGATGAAATTGCGCGGATCGAGGCCCTTTTCCGTGACGGCCGTGATCTGGCTTTCCACATCATACCAGGCGGAGCCGAGCCGCATCATGGAGCGCATCCCCTGGCGCACCCGGGCAATCGCATCGGCCTCGCAGGTGCCTTCGTGATCGTCGGCCGGGCCGCCGGCGGCATAGGCATGGAAGGCAGGGCCGAGATCGGGGCTGGCGTAATGGCCGCCCACCGTCTTGCCGGCGCGCTGCGTGGCTGCGATTTCGGCCAGCATCTTGGGATCCCCGTCGATGACACCGGGGAAATTCATCATCTCGCCAAGGCCGATGATGCCGGGCCAGCCCATGGCTTCCTCCACATCCTCCGGCGTGATCTCGTGGCCGGTGGTTTCAAGCCCCGGCGCAGAAGGCGCGCAGGAGGGCATCTGGGTGAAGATGTTGATCGGCTGCATCAGGGCTTCGTCAT
>JALVEX010000369.1 GCA_027030435.1 Paracoccaceae bacterium | reverse complement strand
CACGGAAACCAGCGGCGCGCAGCTGATCACCGCGAGGCGGGCTTCCTCCTCGGTATCGATTATTTCCATGCGAAGGCCGGTTTCGCGCTTGATGAGGCGGGCGAATTCGCGGGTGTTGCGCGCCCGCCGGCAGGCCTCGGTGGCCACGAGGCGCATGCGCCTCACCCGATGTTTCCTGAGCTTCTTCTGGCAGATCCGCAGCGCCTGCACGGTGCGGTTCATGGAGGCGCGCGAAAGCCGCCCGGTGGCCTCGAGGCCGATTCCGAGCTGAACCGATTTCGAAAAGCTGTCCACCACATGAAACTGGCTGCCCTTGGGCTGGGCAATCAGCATGCGGCAGCTGTTGGTGCCGAGATCGAGCGCGGCGTAAAGCTCGGCCGGATCCGGCTTCTTGGGTGCGGGGGTTGCAACCGCCCTGGGGAACGCGCCCGCACCTTTGGAGCGCCTGGGCGCCATCGTTACGCCCTCCTGTCTGAAGTTATCCCGAATGTAGCCATGCCACCCCTCCGGCGCAAGGTCACATCCGGAGAGGCGGGATGAATTTCCCGTGTTCGGGCCCGCCCCCTGCCCCGCCCCCGGTTGCCTCCCCTGGCGCATGCCCTGCCGCTTTCCGGGGGCGGGCGAATGCGCGCTCATGATGATCATGAGAAAATTTCCACCCCGCCCCACTGGCACCGGGGGAAGGGGCTGGGGTAGGTATGGCGCGCGTCGCTGCGGGGCGGGGAATGGTCGAAATTCACGCCTGCCGGCCCTGCGGGGCGCTCTAGCCTCCTTCTTGAGAAAGGGAATCGGCACATGCCTGAAGTCACCATCCTCTACTGGCGCGACATTCCGGCGCAGGTGATCGTCGGCAAGGGGCGCCGCGCCACGAAGATCCAGCTTTCGGAGCGTTTCGAGAAGGCGATCGACAGGGCAGCGATGAAATCGGGCGCGGCGGGCACGGACGAGTATCTGGCCGAGTGGCGCAAATCGGCTCCCGTGGCGCGGGCGGGCGAGGCGGGCGAGATCGCGGCCGGCGAGGCGGCGCGGCTCGAGGCCGAGTATGACGATGCGCGGCTCAGGGCGCTGATTGCCAATGACGGGCGGGAATGACGACAGGGCCTGAGGCGGGCCGTTGCCCCCCATGGCCGATGCGCGGCTCAAGGAGGTTATCATGGCGCTGTTGCAATTCAGACGCAAGGAAGAGCCCGGCGCGGGCAATGCGGCGCTGGCGAAGCTGCTCAGGGGCGCATCCATCGAGGTGATGCCGCGCACGGCGGCGAAGGTGGCGGATTTCCGCGCCCTGCTGCCCGAGGGCACGCGCATCTGTATCGCCCATATCGAGGGCACCCCGATCGGGGAGATGGTGGCGACCGCCGCGCGCCTGCGCGCCGAGGGCTTCGCGCCCATGCCCCATTTCCCGGCCCGCCTGATCCGGGATCGCGCCACGCTCGAGGACTGGATCGCGCGCTACCGGGGCGAGGCGGATGTGCGCGAGGCGCTGGTGCTTGCGGGCGGGCGCGGGGCGCCCCTCGGGGATTTCTCCGATTCGATGCAGCTTCTCGATACCGGCCTGTTTGACGATTTCGCCCGCCTCCACGTGGCCGGCCACCCCGAGGGCAACCGCGACATCGACGCAGACGGCGGCGATGCCCGCGTGATGGAGGCGCTGAGGTGGAAGCAGGAATTCGCCGAAAGCTATGCCGGCGAGATGGCGATCGTCACCCAGTTCGCCTTCGAGGCGGCGCCGGTGATCGAATGGGCCGAGCGGCTCGCGGAGCGGGGCTTCACGCTGCCGGTCCACCTCGGCGTGGCTGGCCCGGCCAGGCTTCAGACGCTGATCCGCTTCGCCATCGCCTGCGGCGTGGGGCCCTCGCTGAAGGTCTTGCAGAAGCGGGCAATGGATGTGACCCGCCTTCTGAAGCCCTACGCGCCCACCGGA
>JALVEX010000368.1 GCA_027030435.1 Paracoccaceae bacterium | reverse complement strand
TTTTCCACCACATATTCCTTCGGATCGGAATTGGCGCCTTCGCGCAGGCCGGCCTCTTCGAGGATTGCCTGCATGTCCTTGTTGAAGGCGAGCGAGCCGCAGATCATGGCGCGATCCACCTCCGGATCGAGCCCTTCGATACCGAGATCGCGAAATACCGTGCCATCCTTCAGAAGATCGGTGATGCGGCCCATCTTCGGGCTCTCCTCGCGGGTGGTGGTGGGGTAGTAGGTGAGCTTGTCGCCCACGAATTCGCCGATCAGGGGATCATCCTTCAGCCCCTCCACCAGCTGGCGGCCGTATTCCAGATCGGCCACGTTGCGGCAGGTGTGGGTGAGAATCACCTGATCGTATTTCTCATACGTTTCGGGATCGCGCACGAGGCTTGCGAAGGGGGCGATGCCGGTGCCGGTGGCGAAGAACCAGATCCGCTTGCCCGGCAGCAGCGCGTCATGCACCAGCGTGCCCACGGGCTTGGGACGCAGGATGATCTGATCGCCCGGCTTGATGTGCTGGAGGCGCGAGGTAAGCGGGCCGTCGGGCACCTTGATCGAGTAGAATTCCAGCTCGTCCGCCCAGGAGGGCGAGGCGATGGAATAGGCGCGCAGGATCGGCTTGCCGTTGTCGTCGGGCAGGCCGAGCATGACGAATTCGCCGGAGCGGAAGCGCAAGGAGCGCGGGCGCGTCACGCGGAAGGAAAACAGCCTGTCCGTCCAGTGTTTCACATGGGTGACCGTCTGGGCATCGGGCAGCACGGGGGCGCGTTTTGTCTCTGCCGGGGTGGTTTGCTCGTTCATGCGCTCGCTTCCGTTTCGTGAAAGGGTGTCGGGGTTATATAGTGCTTTCGGGCGGGCTGGTCCATCCAAAGAGCCGCGATCGATGATCATGCGCCCGCCAGCCGCACCCCGCCTGCCAGAGATATTCGGGCTGGCGGGCGGCATGGGCGGCGGGGATTTCCACCTCGTCAAAGCCCGCGCGGCGCGCGAGCGGATATTGCGCGGCCAGAAGCGGGCCGGCGGCGCGCAGGCGGCCCCCATATCCCCGATCGCGCAGGGCGCGGGCCAGCGAAAAGCCGCGGCCATCGTGGAAGGCGGCAAAGGTGATGCGGATCATCGCGTGATCCGGCGGATTTTCGGGCAGCGCATCGGGGGGCGTATCGCCCGGCAGATCGAGGATGGCGGCGGTGGGGGGAAGATCATCGCCGGTGAAGCCTTCATCGCGCACGATCACCGGCGCCTCGGGATCGGGGCTGCGCCTTACCTTGCCGTCAGCGATATGGATGCCGCATTCTTCCTTCTCGCGGTCGGGCCAGCGGCCGGCGCGCCCGAGGCCGGCCACCGTGCAGGGGGCGCAGCCGATGGAATGGAAGCCGCGCGCCGTCAGCGGATGGCGGGGGAGGGCGTGGGTGTCGATGTAATCGTTTACCTCCGCCGTGCTCCAGCCCGCGAGCGGATTGAACTTGAGCCGCCCGGCGCCGTCGCGCTCGAAAGGGGCGAGGTGGCGGCGGCTTCTGCCTTGCGCGCGCCGCCGCCCGGTGATCCAGCAATCGAAGCCCGCAAGCGCGCGCCGCAGCGGGCGCACCTTCCGCAGATCGCAGCAGGCGTCCGGGTCGCGCGCATGCAGGTTGCCCTCGGGATCCCCGGCGGCGATATCATCGGCCGGAGCCTTGATGATGTTGAGCCCGGTGAGCCCCAGATCGCGGGCGAGCCGCCGCTGGTATTCATATGTTTCGGCAAACAGCATTTCGGTGTCGATGAACAGCACCGGAAGCGTGCGATCAATGATCGAGATCAAATGCAGCAGCACCACCGATTGCGCGCCGAAGGAGGAAACCAGCGCGATCCGCCCGAGCCGGGGATCAGTGAGCGCGCGCCGGATCGCGGCTTCGGCGGGGAGGGGGGCGTATTCGGCGTTGAGGCGGGCGGG
>JALVEX010000367.1 GCA_027030435.1 Paracoccaceae bacterium | reverse complement strand
CGGCGGGCATGTCCACCTCGCCCAGCACATCGATGTGGCGCGGCTTCATCCAGTTCCAGAACTGGATGTGATTCCAGTGCTGGCTAGCGTTGTTGAAGATGCCGCTCTGGGTGCAGGCATCCGCATCGAAGGTGCCCGTGACGATCTCCTCGAGGGATTTCCCCTCCCATTCGGTGCCCGCGATCAGCTTGTTGAGGTTGTCCACATAGGCCTTGTGGTGGCGGTCGTGATGGAGGGTGAGCGTCTCCATCGACATCCCCTGCTCCTGCAGGGCGTTGTATTTGTAGGGAAGATCGGGAAGTGTGAAAGCCATGGTGAGCCCCCTTGCTGTTCATGCGTTTCCGGTTGCAATTGCGATCCCCCTACATGTGGCGCGCGCGGGGGCGAGGTCAAGAGGGAGGTGGCAAATCCCTGCCGCTCCTTCGGCGGGCCAGAAGCGGGGGACCGGCGGCCAACCGCCGCCTGCCCCGCCGCCCGGGGAATCTACCTGCCCGGAGCCCTCCGGCAGGTTCCGTGCGCCTGGGCTCCACCAGATTGGAGCTGCGAATAAGGTACGAGCGGGTTTGCGGTCAGCAGGGCCTTCATGGCCCCCTGATCCTTCTTCCCCGCTGCCTTGTTCATCGTGATCTTCCAGGCGATGCGGAACGGCTTGTTGCCCGAATCGAACATCGAATCGAGCTCGGGAAACCTGCGCAGCTGGGATGTCCAGGAAAAGGTTATCCGCTTCTGCGTTTCAACGGGGATTTCGCTCAGCGCGAAATTCCGCCCCTCCGCCCGGATCCTCTCGTCGATGATCCTCGCCGGCTCGTAATCGGCCGGCCACTCGATCCGCACCTTCTGTGGCAGCAAAACCCTCTCGTGCGGGCGCACCTCGAAACTGCATTCGATGGTAACGGCCCCGGCCGACGCCGCGCCGGGAAGTCCGGCAAGCATGAGCATGGCCGCCATGGCCGCACCGCCCTTACGTGCAATGGCCCTCATTTCTTTATCTGACATCTGCCGCGGCCGGTGAATTCATCGCTGTAGCCGGCCGGGTGGGAATGCACGACCACCTTGCGCGATTTCTTCAGGAAGGTGGCGCGAAACTCGAAGCGCAGCACGGTGGGGCCGTTGGGCACCTTGAATTCGGGCAATGTCCAGGCGAAGGTGATGCGCTTCTTGTTGTCCAGGCTCACCTTCGCGGGTAGGGGCTTGTCGAAGAAGGTCTTGATGATCTCGTCATAGACAAGCACCTTGCCGGTTTTCTCATCGTGATCGATGATCAGGGTCTGCGGGATCCAGGCCCCCTTGGCATCGGGCTTGAGCTTGCAGACATATGTCACCGCCCCCGCAGCCGCGGAACTCAGGAATACCGCGGCAGCCGCGGCGGGTATCAGCTTTTTCATGATTTTCATGGCCAGTCCTCGCATTTCCCCCATCGCCAGAAAATCAGATGGGAGCCACAACCGCAAGCGGCCAAGCGCCGCGCCCCGCCGGCAAGCGCAAACGGGCGAGCGCAAACGGGCGCTTTCTGCCGGCCATTCGCCGCGGCCTGTCTTTCGGGAAAGCTCTGGTGCGGTCGAGAGGACTCGAACCTCCACGGGTGTTACCCCACAGCGACCTCAACGCTGCGCGTCTACCAATTCCGCCACGACCGCACGTGATCAGGTAGCAAGCCCGGGCGATATAGCGAGTCGGCCGGGGGATGTGAAGGGGGGAGAGCGGTTTTTTTCGCATGAAATCCCGCCGCCCCGGGCACAGGCGATTGACACCGCCTTCCCGCCCCCCTTTCATGGCCGCGAAGCGCATATGAAAACGAGCCCGCAAATGCCCCATCCCACGATCAGCTTCCGCCACGCCATCACCCGCCAGCCCGCCCGCTCGGCCACGAACGGCCTGCGCGCCGAGGATCGCGGCGCGCCCGATATCGCGCGCATGCGCCGCGATCACGC
>JALVEX010000366.1 GCA_027030435.1 Paracoccaceae bacterium | reverse complement strand
CGCCCTCGAGGGGCCCTTGCGGGTGCAGCCCGAGGATCCGGGCGGCGAGCTTGCGCGCTACCAGGGGCTCTCGGTGAACCGCATCCAGGCCGAGGGCAATGCCGCGCCCGCGCCCGATCGCCTCGTGCTCGCGCCCCGCCCGGTGGACGTGATCGAAAGCGATCCGCCCGGCATTTCGCCCCGCCCCTCGCCACGCCCGAACCCGGCGTCGGCAGGCGGCGGTTCAGGAAATGAAAGCCCGAAAGCCCCGGCGGCAACAGAAGCGGCGGAAGCGACGGCGGCAACCACCACCTTGCCCGGCGATCCAGCTTCGGCTGCTTCCGCCCCGCCTGCCGCCTCCGCTGCCGCCCCGGGTTCCGGTGAGAGCGCCAGCCCGAGCGAGATCGCCGCGGCGGCGCGTGCGCTGGTGGCGGCTGTTGCGAGCGAAGAAGGCCAGGGCGAAGCCGCTTCGGCGAAGGCGGATGCCCCCGCTCCCGCCCCCGCTCCCGCGCCCGAGGCCGGAAAACCGCAGGTGATCCCGGCATCGGTGCCCGGTGTGCGGAGATCCCCCCGCCCCGTGGTGCGCCCGGCCGGGCTCGAACGCCTCGCCGCCATGGCCCGGGCCTCGGAGCCCGCGAAGCCGCAAACCATCAGTGAGATCGATCCCGCGAGCCTTCCGCCGCGCACCAGCCTCGCCCAGCTCGGCGCCTTCGACAGCGCCGCGACCGCCCGGCGCGAATGGGATCGCCTGACGGCGCGTTTCCCGGAATATTTCTCCGGCAAGGCGCGGGTGATCGAGGAAGCCACAACGGGAGGGCGGCGCTTCTTCCGCCTGCGCGTGCACGGCTTTGCCGACAGGGCCGATGCCCGCCGCTTCTGCTCGGCGCTGATGGCTCAGGATGCCGTCTGCATTCCGGTGATGACGCGCTGACTGCATGGGAGAGGGGGCGTTCATCCTGGGGCTCGAAGGCACGGCGCTTTCGCCCGATGAGGCCGCCTTCTTCGCCGAGGCCCGCCCCTGGGGCTTCATCCTCTTTCAGCGCAATGTGGAAAGCCCCGGGCAATTGCGCCGCCTCACCGATGCGCTGCGCGAGTGCGTGGGGCGCGCGGCGCCCGTCCTGATCGATCAGGAGGGCGGGCGGGTGCAGCGCCTCGGCCCGCCCCATTGGCGCCAGTGGCTGCCCCCCCTCGAACAGGCCGCCCGCGCCGGCGTGCGCGCACCCGAGAGCTTCCGCCTGCGCTATCGCATCATCGCCCATGAGCTGCGTGCTGTCGGGATCGATGCGAATTGCGCCCCCTGCGCCGATGTGGCCACGCCCGGAACCCACCCCGTGCTGCGCAACCGCTGCATGGGAACGGCGCCGGGCGAAGTCACCGCCAATGCCCGCGCCGCCGCCGATGGCCTCATGGCCGGGGGCGTTCTGCCGGTGCTGAAGCACATCCCCGGCCACGGCCGCGCCACGGCTGACAGCCACCTTGAGCTGCCCCGCGTCACCGCGCCCCGCGATCGGCTCGAGGCGGTTGATTTCGCGCCCTTCCGCGCGCTTTCGGATCTTCCCGCGGGGATGAGCGCCCATGTCGTCTTCGAGGCGCTCGATGGGAACGCGCCCGCCACCACATCCGCCCGCGTGATCCGCCTCATCCGCGCCGGGATCGGCTTTGGCGGCCTGCTGATGAGCGATGACATCTCGATGAACGCGCTTTCGGGCGACATCGCCGCGCGCAGCCGCGCCGCCATCGCGGCGGGTGTCGATCTCGTGCTGCATTGCAACGGCGATCTGGGCGAGATGCAGGCGGTAACGGAGGCCGCCGGCATGATGGCGCCGGAGGCACAGGCGCGCGCCGATCGCGCGATCGCGGCGCGCGCAGAGCCCGATGAGGTTGACATCCGCGCTCTGGAAGGGGAGCTTGAGGCGCTGTTGAAAGAGCGTGCCCGGGCCGATGGATGAGTGACGA